>CALIEP010000106.1 GCA_938022345.1 uncultured Actinomyces sp. | reverse complement strand
GTAAGTGCTTCTATGCGTAGTGCTTTCCTGTCCGAATTTCCGAAGTACCCCCTTGAAATTATTTTTATCTTGGGTATTGCGGGTCTTCTTGCGTTTATGAGCGCAACTCAGGGTGCAGATAGCACTGGGTATCTGCTTCTCTTCGCGGGTGCTTGTATCCGAATCCTGCCGAACTACACTCGCATGGTGGCATCCCTTGGCAACATTCGTGCAGGTGAACATGCCAGCGACGAACTTGTGAAGGAGATTGAGCAGCTCACGCCTGAAGCCCGAATGTTTAACCTAGCTTCCAAGCCTGTTGTTCCGGATGATTACGAGTACATCAATAAAACGATTGAACCGATTAACATTCAGGTTGATAATTTGAGCTTCCAGTACCCTGATGGCGATAAGCCGGTTCTTAACAATATTATGCTGGATGTCCCGATGGGATCCTCAATTGCCTTCGTGGGTGGCTCTGGGTCGGGCAAGACGACTCTAATTGACCTAATCTTGGGCCTCTTTGCTCCGACTAATGGACAGGTACTTAAGAATTGTGAGTCGATTCAAAAGGATTTGCGTTCTTGGCATCAGCGTATCGGTTATGTGCCTCAGGATGTTTTTATCGCAGACTGTACTGTAACTGAAGCAGTTGCTTTTGGCCTTGAGCCACATGAGATTGATGTGGAGCGTGTTAAGTACTGCCTTGAAGTTGCTGCGCTGACTGAGGTAGTAGAGTCCTTGGAAAATGGCCTGGACACTAAACTGGGGTACAACGCGACCCGTCTTTCGGGCGGCCAGAAGCAGCGTATGGGCATTGCCCGTGCCCTGTACCGTAACCCGAGCGTGTTGATTTTGGACGAAGCGACCAGTGCATTGGACAACGAGACTGAGCACAAGATTACGAAGACCATTGAGCGAATCTCGAAGGATATCACTGTAATTATTGTCGCTCACCGTCTATCGACAGTTCGCAATGTTGATCAGCTGGTTTATCTCTCCAATGGCCGAATTGCTAATCAAGGCACCTTCGCTGAGGTGCAGCGAGCAAACGCAGAGTTCGCTAACCTGGTGAAGCTGGGCCAGTTGCCGGACTAGTCTCATAGGTCGCGTATCTAAATTAGAGGGGCTCTCGTCATGAACGAGAGCCCCTTCTTTTATTACAACATGTTATTGTATTTTTACCGTCTGGAAAGATCTGTGTTAAATACCTGTACTCGTCTTCTCTTTGAGCAAATGAACGATTTCTTTAAACTATTGAGGCAAAGAGCCAATAGGTGTAAGAGGGCCGGTTGGATGCCAAGTGATAGTTTCATTGTCAACCTCGCCGTGTAAAAGTGCTTCCCAAAGGGGGGTAGCACTTTCAACGGTTATATCACCATTACGTCTCCAATGGTAGCCCATATCTTCAGGCAGATCGGTGGCTTCCAACGCCTTAGCCCCTTGATGTAGCTTGCTAGCAAATTGTTCCTTTGAACGCCAGGGGTAGTGGATAATAGCAACTTCATTAAGTTTCTGCTTACCCGGCGCAATGACCTCATGGTTGCCCATTTTGATAACTGCATTTTCCAAGCGCGAGAAACACACTTTCAGGTCCCAGTGGGGAGTCGGATCAATCCTGAGAGTAGGTACTTCAATACTGGGAAAAACGTTGTATAGCTTCGTCAGCTCGATAGTGTGACTCTTTTGCGAGCGTAGGACTTCCGATAGCGGAGCCGAAACACCATACCAAAATTCATCAGCGTCGAAAGGGATAATCCATTCAGCGCCCGCTTCCATCACCCGGTCAGCAAGCCAAGTCATTTTCTCTGATTGGTAGTAGGCTAGTTCACGGTCCTGAATAACGTGCACGGGTAGAATCTTGCTGAGTTCGAGCAGTATCTCATAGGTCCCGTCTGAAGAGCCATTATCAGCTGCTAAGATATGGTCCACACCTTGACCGAGTAGATGTCGGATTGTCTGCTCGACGATATCTGCTTCGTTCTTCACCATGGTTATGCCCCAGATAAAGGGGCCGGAGGGGAGAACCGTGTGGGTAAATGTTTTGTTAAGCGAAGCGTAACGTTCTTTAAACTCAGCACTCTCACGAAGTGCAATGGCTTCGCGTTTATTATCATGATTTATCTTTAGCAGGAAAAGCTGGTGCTTGAGGGATTTAAGAATGTTAATCACAGCTACTCACCCGTAATCCAGTTTTTACCTTCGGGGTGATGCACAGCAACCCAATGAGTGCGGTGCATCTTTGGGCGGCGCTGATAGATATGGGCATCTTTAGGAAGAAGTTGATGAATATCAGGGGAAAAGACAATCTTCTGAGTCAACAACTCACCGATGTAAGCACCCCAATAGCCGAAGGTCGTATTAGTTAGAATTAGGTAAGGTGCGCTGGCCACAAGCGCCAGGTCATCGAACATGCCGGAACCCTGCTTTTCGAAAATGCATGGCGCAACCGAATTTAGATGTGAGAGATTTTCCTCACACCACTGAAGATCGTCCGATACAAAAATAATCTTTGAAGGAGTAACGGTCTCCTGAAGCTTCTTCAGCGCTTCCTCCACATAGGTCACCGTATCAATTCCGAAAATCTCATTAATTTGAGGCACAGAATAGTAATCGCCACGGCGAATGTTAATAACGAGAGAACTTTCATCCACTACGTTCTGCATTCTTGCAAGGCGCTTGCTAAAGGATTCTGAAGAAAGAAGGTATTCGCGAATAAAAAAGTGCAAATCTTCTTCGCTGATATCCTTTTCAATATCCGTCGGGAAGTAGCCGCTACGGCGGGTAAAGAACTTGTACTCTGACGAGGGAGCCGTAATGGAGGCAAGCTTCGGGAACTCCTCGGTCCATGCCTCCATTCCGGGACCATAGAGCAAAGATGCTTTGTCGGTACCGTGATGGCGCAGAGTAGCGGCGCGGGCCCATAGATACAGCCAATTACCTCCCCGGGAGATAGGGTAGGAAAGGAGAATAAATTTTTCGCCACGACGCAGAAGGTTAATATATTTCGCCAGATACTTATGGTGAATAGAATTGTAAGCCGCATTGACAGCACGTTTGAAAGTGGGTTGCTGAACAGTGTATACAGCGACCCTTTCTGATTCATTGATGGTTTGGATATCAGAATCCACGAGAAAGTCCCCTTTCGGATGTATGAGATAGCGAGTTGATAGTGGGTGAGTATTTGTCGACTGCATAGGTAAATGAAAAGTGCAGCTGAAAAAGTAGTGAAGTTGTATAATCCTAGAGACGATAGTGCCCACAGTTACGGTGGTTTCTATCATCCCTCTCACTCAAGAAAGATTGTAATACATGACCTTCCATCCCCGCGTATCTGCGGTTATTCCTTTCTACGGCGAGCCGGAGCCGGTTCTTGCC
>CALIEP010000105.1 GCA_938022345.1 uncultured Actinomyces sp. | reverse complement strand
CGATGAGGCGCAACAGGCATCGCTGCAGCAGAAGATGGGTCAGACAACACTGCGACGCGGCGAAACCCTCTTCGAAGAAGGCGATCTTGGTGACCGTCTGTACATCGTGACCGAAGGCAAAGTGAAGCTGGGCCACACCTCGAATGACGGCCGCGAATCCCTGCTTGCAGTCCTCGGACCCGGCGAAATTCTCGGTGAACTGACGCTTTTCGATCCGGGCCCGCGCTCGACCACCGCAACCGCCGTATCTCCCGCAACCCTGCTGCACCTGCTGCACAGTGACCTCATGGAGATCGTCGAAGCAAACCCGACTCTGGCCAAGCACATGCTTCGCGCACTGGCACAGCGCCTGCGTCGTACGAATGAATCACTTTCCGATCTGGTCTTCTCCGACGTCCCCGGCCGCGTTGCTAAGGCACTGCTTGATCTTGCAGATCGTTTCGGTACGGCAACCGATAAGGGCATCCACGTTCCTCACGACCTCACTCAGGAAGAACTGGCCCAGCTGGTCGGCGCTTCGCGTGAAACTGTCAACAAGTCCTTGGCAGATTTCGTTTCGCGCGGTTGGATCCGTCTGGAAGGCCGTGCGGTTACGCTGCTTGACGTCGATCGTCTGGCACGCCGCGCACGCTAATCTTTAGCTCAATGCCTTCGGGGCCGAGCAGGTGATAAACCTGCTCGGCCCCGATAGTTTATTGCGAAGAAATATCCGCAGTATCAGTCTTGCTTCGGACGCTTCAGATACGCGACCAAGCTATCTGAACCAGTCGGTCCCGGAACAACTTGGACGAGCTCCCAGCCATCGGCTCCCCACTGGTCGAGGATTGCCTTCGTTGCGTGGGTTAGAAGCGGAATTGTTGCATATTCCCATGTAGTCATAGCGCCATCCTACGGCACTCGCGGCGATTAGCCACGTGCAGCAACAGAAAGTGATGCCTCTCGGAGCGCCTTGGCATTTGTACGAAGATGTTTCATCGACAAGCTTTGGGGGACCCGCGGTTTGCGCAACTCAACTGCCAGAGGATCTTGAGAATGCATGAGCCACTCACTCCAGTCAGTCCTCTCTGGATACACGCGCAAAATCACGCGGCGTTCGCGTTCGGTAAGACCGCCCCACACGCCGTAGGACATCTGTGACTGCAAGGCATCTGCAAGGCACTCAAGGCGCACGGGGCATTCCATGCAGCGCATACGAACTTGGCGCTGAGCTGCGCCCTGCACAAACAGGGAGTCGGGTTCATCTTCGGCACACAGGGCATATTCAACCCAACCGTGGTCATCAATCATGTGAAACTCCACCCTCTCCATGTGGTCAACATTGACCTCTTCCTCAGAGAATACACATGAAGTTTTCATTAGGGAAATTAGGACGACTTCGGTCCGTAATGTGGCAAAGATGCCAAACGTTGACCTAATCCACCTCTTCCTCTCTCTTTCCGCGGCCTCTACACGTATCCTGTACCTATGGCTCAGTCGCATACACGCTTTGTTCGACCCGCACAGCTGGTGGCGCTCTTGCTGTCATTCTTGGCAGCATCAACACTTGTTGGTGTGGTCAGCGCCGGCGTCTTGGTACCGGCCGTCGGAACCGGTGCAATCACGGCAAAAGCAGGGATGGAGATTTTCGACGAAATCCCCACTGACATCCAGGTTGTCACTCCCGCGACCGAGTCCACCATGCTCGATACGAACGGCCAAGTAATTGCCCGTTTCTACGACAAGCAGCGCATTGTCATCCCCTCGGACAAAATCGCGCCCATTATGAAGAAGGCAATCGTCGCCATTGAAGACCGACGCTTCTTCGAACACCACGGTGTCGACCCCACAGGTATTGCCCGTGCAATGGTCAATAACCTCGGTGATGACGGCGGAAAGCAGGGCGCATCGACCATTACCCAGCAATACGTTCGTAATGCCTTGGCCGAGAAGGGTTACATGGAAGGCGATGCCGACCAGGTCGAGGCCGCAACTGAGCAAACCACCGAACGTAAACTGCGCGAAATCAAGTACGCGCTTGCTGTTGAGAAGCAAATGGATAAGGACCAGATCCTCAGCGGCTACTTGAATATCGCGCCTTTCGGTCCCATCACTTACGGTGTTGAGGCTGCCTCTCGGCTCTATTTCTCCAAGTCCGCCAACGAGCTGACGATCGGTGAAGCCGCGCTCCTGGCCGGCCTCGTCCAGTCCCCTGTTCAGTACAACCCCCTTCAGCATCCCGAGGCCGCGCAAGAACGCCGTAATACCGTCCTTTCCGTCATGGCTGACCAGGGCGTGATTACAGAGGCCGAAGAAGCCGAAGCAAAGGCCGTGAACGTGAGCGACATGCTTCACCCCACTCAGATTCGAGAGGGTTGTTCGGGTGCTGGCGATGAAAATGCCTACTTCTGTTCCTATGCAGTGCGCCAGTTCCTTGCCTATAGCGCATTCGGCAAGACCTCCATTGAGCGTGAGCGTCTTCTTAAGACCGGTGGACTGACCATCCGAACGACTCTGGATCCGAAGAAGCAGCATGCCGCCTACGAAGCCTTAACGAAGACCATTCCTTCCGATGATGCTTCTGGTTTGGACGATGCCTTGGTCTCTCTGGTCCCCCAAACGGGCGAAGTTGTGGCAATGGCCCAAAACACCGTCTACGGCGTGGGTGAAGACGAAACCATGTCGAACTACGCGGCTGATGGTTCCTTCCAGGTTGGATCAACCTTCAAGGTCTTCGTCTTGGCCGAATGGTACAAGGAAGGCCGCTCGGGTTATGAAACCATTGACGGGCGAACGAACTTCCCCAATGGCTCCTTCAAGTGCGATGGCGCTCCGATCCACACCGAAAGCTGGAACGTCGTCGACTTGGCCGGTAAGAACGGCGCCTTTAACGTCATTGGCGCAACGGGCCTTTCGGTGAACCACTCCTTCGTCAACATGGCTTCCAAGCTCAACTTCTGCGATATCTTCCAAGTTGCCGCTGACATGGGCATCGATGACGGAAACGGTGAACCAATCTTGGCTGTGCCCGCTAACATCTTGGGCTCTGCTTCTGCTTCACCGCTGACCATGGCACGCGCTTTCGCAACCTTCGCCAATGACGGCAAGATGTGCCAACCCTACTCGATCGCGAAGGTTACCGACCGCCAGGAGAACGTTCTTAAGGAAGGTTCTGCGAACTGCAAGCAGGTCATCGATCCGCAGGTCGCTCAAAAGGTTGCAACAACCCTGACCAAGTCGGCTAGCCAGTACTACACGGCTACGCGTTTGTCGGGCGGTCGTCAATTTGCCGCCAAGTCCGGTACGACTGACTACTCGGCAAACACGTGGCTGACCGGATCGACCGCCGAGCTCACCACCGCGGCGTGGGTTGGCCACGGCAA
>CALIEP010000104.1 GCA_938022345.1 uncultured Actinomyces sp. | reverse complement strand
TTACCCAGCAGGGTTTGCTCCCGGTTATCTGCGGAACTGACACTCTTGGAGTCGGTATCAATGTCCCTATTCGCACAGTTTTGCTCACTTCCTTGGTGAAGTTTGATGGAAGCAAGATGCGGCACCTGCGTTCGCGTGAATTCCACCAGATTGCAGGACGCGCGGGGCGTGCGGGTTTTGACACCGTTGGTTTTGTCCGAGTTCTGGCCCCCGAGCACGAAGTGGAAACGGCCCGCGAGCGCGCCCGTTTAACGGCTGCTCAGGAGGCCGCTCGCGATGAACGCGAGGCGAAGAAGGCAAAGAAGAAGGCGTCCAAGAAGCGCAGTGGCCCGAAGGAAGGCCAGATCACTTGGTCGCGTTCGACTTTTGAGCGCCTGCGCGATGCTGCCCCTGAAGCATTGCAGTCTCACTTCGAGATGACTCACGCGACAGTTCTGAACGTGCTGGGCGGAGCGGCCGATGCTGGGCGCGATCCTGCAGAACATCTCGTTCATTTGGCATTGCACAACGATGACCAGCCGCTTCCTGCAAATCCGCATATCCGTCATCTTGCGGATATTTATACTTCTCTTCTCCAAGCCGGGGTTGTCGAGCATCTCTCCAGTGCTCGGGCTCAGGAGTTGGGTGTCTCTAGGTTGCAGTTGGTTGCGGATCTTCCGGATGATTTTGCGCTCAATCAGCCGCTTTCTCCCTTCGCTTTGGCTGCTTTCGAGCTGCTCGATCCGGATTCACCGACTTTTGCCCTTGACGTGATTTCCATTGTCGAGGCCGTGCTTGAGGATCCCCGGCCCCTGCTGTATGCGCAAGAAAACCAGGCGAAGGCGGCGGCCGTTGCTTCCATGAAGGCTCAGGGGATGGAGTACGACGAGCGCATGGCTGCCTTAGAAGAGATCTCGTGGCCTAAGCCTTTAGAAGAGCTCCTCTCCCCCGCTTTCAGCGTCTATGCGCGTTCAAACCCGTGGGTGGGAGATCTTGAGCTCTCGCCCAAGTCGGTCATCCGCGAGATGATCGAAAACGCCATGACCTTTACCGAGCTCATTTCCCGTTACGACGTGGGGCGCTCAGAGGGTGTTATTTTGCGCTATCTCAGTGATGCCTATCGAATGATGCGTCAAGTGATCCCGGAAGAAATCATGACTGAGGAACTTGAGTCCATGATTTCATGGTTGGCCGATCTGATCCGCAGTGTTGATTCTTCGCTTCTGGACGAGTGGGAAGCAATGATGAACGGGGAGGAATTGACCGAGGCCGAAGGGGTTTCTTCTACCGTTGGAGCTGAGCGCGCATTTGGAGCGGATGAGTCCGGCGTTGTTGCTTTCACCGCAAATCGCCATGCTTTCCGCAATGCCGTACGTCGGGCGCTCTTTAATTTTGTTGAGTTGATGAGTCGTGATGATGTCGATGGGCTTGAGCGAGCAAGCGCGCAGGCCGCAGATAGTGATGGACTCTTTGCTGATGCGGCGCCGTGGACCGGCGATGACTGGGATCATGCCCTAGAACGCTACTGGGCTGAACACGATTGGATCGACATCAATCAGGGCGCGCGTTCCCAAGCGCTTTGTGCCTTGGAAGAACAGATCAGCGGCGAAGACATCTTGGCCTTGATGCCCTTCTCCGCCAGGGATAACACCAATCAGCGCAGTCGCTTTGAGGCCCTCGCACGGA
This sequence comes from uncultured Actinomyces sp., assembly GCA_938022345.1. Taxonomy (GTDB): domain Bacteria; phylum Actinomycetota; class Actinomycetes; order Actinomycetales; family Actinomycetaceae; genus Pauljensenia. Next base: position 514 of record CALIEP010000104.1, on the reverse strand, counting down.
CTGTCGATGAGGTTCCCGCTGGTTCGGTCTGGTTGGCGACTCAGACCATCACGGATCCTGAAGGCAATATGGACTGGCGTATTGCCGCCCTCGTGGACTTGGCTGCCTCTGACAAGGAAAAGCGGGCGGTTCTGACAGTGCTCACGGTCGACGCGCGGTAGGTACTTTCTTCGGCATAGCTCTCAATTGTCGCCTAGGCAGCTTCATAGATTGCGGCGCGCGCTCTCCCCCACAGGACGCTCGCCAATCTCCTGCTGAAGACGCAAGAGATAGCCGTCGGGATCCTGAACCAAGAACTGACGGACACCGATCTCAATATCACCTGCTCGATACCACTTCTCTTCAGGCTCAACAAAGATTGGCCACCCTGCGCTCATGATGCGCTGCAACGCAGGATCTAGGTTCTCGACTTGTACCTCGAAGTTGATCCCGCGACCAAGTGGTGGCTCAAGTGCGCCGGTCGCCCACGTCCTCCCCTGGTTGATCTGGTCGAGCATCAGGTGCGCGTTACCCA
>CALIEP010000103.1 GCA_938022345.1 uncultured Actinomyces sp. | reverse complement strand
GGCGTCCAAGATTGAAACGAGAGAAACTTCTGGAATATCCAGGCCTTCCCTCAAGAGGTTAATTCCCACAAGAACGTCGAAAGTTCCCAAACGCAACTCGCGTAAAAGTTCAACGCGTCTGAGAGTATCGACATCTGAGTGCAGGTATTCAACCTTCACTCCGCGCTCGGCAAGGTACGTCGTCAGGTCCTAAGCCATCTTCTTTGTAAGTGTTGTCACAAGAACGCGTTAGTCACGCTCGACCCGCTCACGAATCTGCTCAAGGAGGTCATCGACTTGACCTCGAGTCGGCTTGACCACAACCTTCGGATCAACAAGTCCTGTGGGGCGAATGATCTGTTCCACTACCCCATCGGACCTATCGAGCTCATAGGATCCTGGCGTAGCTGAGAGGTAAACGGTTTGACCAATACGCTCGGTAAATTCATCCCATTTGAGCGGCCTGTTATCCATCGCCGAAGGCAAGCGGAACCCATGCTCGACCAATGTACGTTTACGCGACATATCCCCTTCAAACATGGCTCCGATTTGAGGAACTGTCACATGCGATTCGTCAATGACGAGCACAAAGTCGTCAGGGAAATAATCGAGAAGGGTATGAGGCGGGGTGCCAGCCTCGCGCCCATCAATATGGCGTGAGTAGTTTTCAACGCCCGCACATGTCCCGATCTCTTTGAGCATCTCTAAGTCATAGGTTGTGCGCATTCTCAGACGCTGCGCCTCGAGCAATTTCCCCTGCGATTCAAACCATTCAAGACGCTCTTCAAGCTCCGCCTCAATCGAAGCAATTGCACGTTTCATTCGTTCTTCGCCCGCAACGTAGTGCGAGGCGGGAAACAGATACACATGATCGACTTCTTTAATAACATTGCCGGTGACAGGATGGAGCACAGCGAGATAATCGATCTCATCGCCAAACATTTCAATCCTGATTGCCAGTTCCTCGTAGACGGGAATGATCTCGACCGTATCCCCACGCACTCTGAAGGTCCCACGCGTAAATCCAAGGTCATTTCGCGCATACTGCATGGAAAAGAACGCCCGTAGGAGG
>CALIEP010000102.1 GCA_938022345.1 uncultured Actinomyces sp. | reverse complement strand
ACCTAGTCGAAGAAAACGGCGGCTGGTGGTCCACTCGCTGGGGTGCAGACGGCAACATCATGTCCCTGGATCCCTTCCTCCAAAAGGAACCCGGATTCCTCGATGACTTTGTCGAATCAGGCCTTGCAAACCGTCAGGCCGACGGCAAGACCTACGGCATTCCTCTGCACGTGACCATGGGCGGCCTCGTCTTCGGAAACAAGGAAATGATGGACAAGGCCGGCGTCACAATGCCCAAGACCTGGAATGAACTGCGCGAAGCCTCCAAGAAGATTCAGGAATCCGGCGTTGAATACGGTCTAGCACTCAACAACGACGCTTCCTACACCGTTCCCTTCCTCATGCAGGCCGGAGTCACCTTCACCAAGGACGGCAACGAGCCCATGACTCCTGCAGCCAAGGCAACCGAAGCCATGCAGTTCCAGCACGACCTGATTTACAAGGACAAGCTGGCCCCGGTTCCCGTCGCCTCGAACGACTACGCCGCACCGCGTAAGGTCTTCACCTCCAAGCGAGCAGGCTTCATTCTCACCGGCCCATGGGATATTGCAGCAGTTCGCAAGGAAGACCCGAACTTCCCGCTGACTGTCGGTGAACCCCTCAAGGGCGATGTCCAGAAGACCTACCTGGCTGGCTCGGGCATGATGATCCCCTCGAAGTCGCAGAACGCAGAGCTCGCATGGCAGCTCATCAAGGACATGACCAGCCTCAAGGTCCAAGAAGCCGTCACCGCTGAGACCGGAATGGCAATGTCGCGTAAGTCGTGGGCAAACTCCGACGTTGTGAAGAACGATCCAATTCTCTCCGTCGTTGCCAAGTCGCGTGAATACGCCTAGACCCCCGACAAGGCATTATGGGGTAACGAAAACGCCGCGAAGATCGCCGATGCCCGCAAGGTGATGTACGAGGAGATCATCCTCAACGGAAAGGACCCGGCTGCTCAGGTCCAGACCTACGAGACCACGGTTGCTGGACTCCTGAAGCAGTAACTCATGTCCGTCTCGACTCGGAGCCGGGGGCGTCGGGGAGGGATGCACGCACGCCAGGCGCGTACCGCGTATCTCTTCCTGACCCCCGCGGTCATCTACTTCGTTCTCTTTATGTTCTGGCCGCTGATCCAGGAATTTCAGCTGTCCTTCACGCGCGGCTTTACAACGCTGCGCCCCGTGGGATGGAAGAACTATTCCTCGATCATTCGTGACCCCGAAGTGCAGCACGCTTTTGGAATTACCCTGATCTACGCGGCTTCCGCACTGATTTTGGGTGCCTGCGTGGGCTTGCTCCTGGCTCTCATCCTCAACCAGAAATTCCGTGGGCGCACCCTTGCGCGCACGATGATCCTGACTCCCTATATGACCTCGGTGGCCATCGTTGGCTTGATGTGGCGCAATATCTTGGATCCGACGACGGGTATCTTGAACTCGGTGCTCTCCAGCCTGCACCTTCCTACCCAGCAGTGGCTCACCACTGCACCGCTGGCAACGCTCGTTGGGATTACTGTCTGGCAAGAAGCCGGCTACTTCATGCTGCTTTTCTTGGCTGGTTTGCAGGGCATCGATCCTCAGATTTACGAGGCCGCGCGCCTCGATGGGGCATCCCCATGGAAGCGCTTCTGGTCCTTGACCCTTCCGCTCCTTGCCCCGACGACGCTCTTCGTCGGTCTGGTCGGAATGATTTCAACGCTCCAGCAATTTGGCCTCCCGTACTTGGTGACCAATGGCGGGCCTGGAAACGCCACGAGCTTGTACGTCTACCAGGTCTACCGTGAGACCTTCCAGAGTGGAAACTTGGGCTACGCCTCTGCTATGAGCTTCGCCTTCTTGGCAGTCATTATGGTTTTGTCCCTGATCCAGATTCGGACGGGACGAAGGAAAGAGGCACTATGATGTGCGCACCAACCCAGCCCCCTGCCTCGGAAGTCATCAAAAAGAAGAAGAGCATCGCTGACGAAGAGCTATTCCCCGGTGCACGCCTGGTTTCACTGATCTTCATTTGGATTGCTGCTGCGATCGCTGTTGCCCCGCTGCTGTACATGATCTCTTTGGCTTTCCAATCCGACGCGGAAGTTTCCGGTGGATCTGCTGTTCTCATCCCTGCAAAATGGCAATGGGAGAACATCGGGAGGCTCTTTGCAGCCGCGCCTTTTGGACGTTTCCTCTTCAACTCGATCTTGGTCGCCGGACTGATCACCTGCTCGCACATCGTTTTCGCTCCGCTGGTCGGATACGTTTTTGCGAAGTTTGATTTCCCGGGCAAACAGCTCTTCTTCATTGCAATCTTGTCGACCATGATGATCCCGCTCTTCGTGCGTATGATCCCGCTCTATGTCTGGTTCTCGCAGATCGGATGGCTTGATACCTATCAGGGTCTGGTCATGCCATTCCTCATGAGCGCTTTCTCGATCTTCCTCATGCGCCAGTTCATTGCGGGCGTGCCCGACTCTTTGATCGAGGCGGCCCGCGTGGACGGGGCCAATGAGCTACGGATCTACCGTTCGATTGTTCTCCCGCAGTGCAAACCCGCACTGACGGTCCTGGGATTGTTCACCTTCGTTTTCCAGATGAATGAATTCCTGTGGCCTTTGATTGCGACCAGCTCGCTGGAGATGCGAACAATTACTATTGGACTATCAATCTTTAAGAGTGAATCTTTCACCGCTTGGAACCTGACGGCAATGGGATCTCTCATGCTGTTCATCCCCGTGTGCTTGCTCTTCGTCCTCACGCAGAAGCACATCGTTCAGGGCATCGCGATGACGGGTATCAAGTAGGAGTTACCGTGAGTGAGAACCATCCGAATATCGTCCTCATCGCCGTTGATCAATGGAGGGGGGATTGCCTGTCGATTCTTGGACACCCCGACGTGCGCACCCCCTATCTTGATCAGCTAGCTGGGGGAGGAGCACAGATGACGCAGGCCTATGCGGCTTGTCCCACCTGTGTTCCTTCTAGGATGGGACTCATGACCGGGACCGCACCAACGACGCATCGCCGAATCGGCTATCAGGATGGAATTACTTTCGATATGCCGGTTACGCTCCCCGGGGCACTTCGCGATGCCGGGTACCAGACTCAGGCGATCGGCAAGATGCACTACTGGCCTGAGCGCGGTCGCATTGGCTTTGATGATGTGATTTTGCACGATGGCTATCTTCACTACTCGCGTCACCGCGAGCGCGATTCGCGTATGTATGACGACTACCTGACGTGGCTGCGCGAGCAAGAGGGCGCGGGTGCTGCGGAGGACTACATCGATAATGGCCTCGAATGTAATTCGATGGTTGCGCGTCCCTGGGATAAGGCAGAAAAACTGCATCCGACGAATTGGGTCGTGAGCGAGGCAACGCAGTGGCTCTACCGGCGTGACCCCACCTGTCCATTCTTCCTCTACCTGTCCTTCCATCGTCCGCATGCTCCGCTTGACCCGCCTCAGTGGGCTTTCGATAGCTATGACCAGGACGAACTCACTCTTCCGGGTGAGGACAATTGGTCGGATGAATTGATGAGCGAAGAGAGAATGGATTGGGATCCAACCGCCCTCGCTGCCCACTATCGTGAGCGGGACGTGAGGCTCGCGCGCGCTGGCTACTACGGGCACATGACGCACATTGATTCCCAGATTTCCAGGTTCATCCAGACGCTAGGGGAGTTCGGTCTTGCTGAGAATACGGTGATCGCTTTTATTTCCGACCATGGGGATATGATGGGCGATCACGGGCTGTGGCGAAAAGGTTGCCCTTACGAGGCCTCCTCGCACGTCCCCTTTATTTTGTACGGTGCGGGGATCACTCCCGGTGCACGCGTAGACAGTATGGTTGAGATCCGTGACGTGATGCCGACCCTGCTCGACGTTGCCGGAGTGGCGATTCCTGAGGAAGTTGAGGGGCGCTCAGTCCTCCCCTTGATTGCCGAGGCCGATGGTGAAGTTCCGTGGAGAGAGTACCTTCACGGGGAGCATTACTTATTTGATCAATCGATTCAGTGGATTCGTTTCGGATCGTATAAGTATGTGTGGTTCTCCGGTTGGGGAGTCGAACAACTCTTTAACATCGATGAAGACCCCGAGGAATTGGTCGATCTGTGCAAACTTTCCGCTGATGTGCGATGCACTGAAGTCAGCGACGCGCTTCTTCGTGGAAGAAACTACCTGATCGCAGAGCTTGAGGGACGCGAAGAAGGATATGTGTCTGAGGGACGTTTAATTCCCGGACGCGAGGCCGTGAAGGTTTTGACGCATTCCTACCCGCTTCGCGAAGAAGCACGCTAGGTCTATAGCCAACCCGCTGCCCGCGCTAGGGATGCGGCCTCCGCGCGGGTACGCGCCTCCAACTTGAGCATCGCCGAGGAAACGTGATTACGCACGGTTCCTTGACTCAGTCCCAGCGCGTGGGCAATGTCAGCGATCGTGCCTCCGCGCTCAACTTCGCGCAGAACATCTGCCTCGCGCTGGGTCAGTGATGACGAACCAGTTGAGAGTGCCTCGACTGCAAGACTTTGATCGATTGCGCGACCACCTGCTGCGAGCGTGCGCACTCCCTCGGCCAAAGCCTCGACCGGCGCGTTCTTCACCATGAAACCCGTCGCCCCCGCATCGAGGGCACGTTGCAAGTAACCCGGCCGGCCGAATGTCGTGACAATCAGTACGCGTACCCCGGGGAAACGGGCGCGAATTGCTTCAGTTGTCGTGATGCCGTCCATGTGAGGCATTTCGATGTCGACAATTGCGACGTCGGCGGGAGAGGCTGGGCGTGCGGAACTCGTTGGTATTGCGTCGAGCGGAGCGTTTTGCCTTGTCAAGCGGGTGAGTTCCTCAAGAGCCTGCACTCCATCGGCGGCCTGAGCGACTACCTCGATGTCACGCTCCAAATTGAGCAGCCCGGCCAAAGCTCCGCGAATCATTGCCTGATCGTCGGCCACGAGCACACGAATTGTCACGCTCACCTCCTGCGTAGCCATCTGGGCTACTAGGTTAGCGCAGTTGGGGGCACTATTCCTTGCGCTGGTTCACCATATCGGAGGATGATTCCCCTTCGTTAAGAGGCATAGAGGGGAAAGTAAGAGAAATCGTCCACGTATGTCCCGATGCGCCCCAGGTCAAAGTTCCCTCATCACCGACGAGCTCAGATAGCCCAACGAGGCCTGATCCCGATCCTGCCGTAGAAGCGGCGTAGGCGGCAGAATAACCGTCATTCCAGACACTGACACTGTCTGGAGATAAATGAATACGGACGAGGGAAGGGCGAGCGTGAAGGAGAGCATTCGTGACTCCCTCGCGAATGACATGGGCTGCAGCCGCCGAGCGCGGTCCCGACGCAGGCTCCCCATCGTTTGTGATCTCGGCATCAATGCGTGCGACCTCAAGCAAAGATCGTGCTTCTTGGAGTTCCTCCGAGGGGGATAGTGCGCGCGTGGCCGCAACGATGCGGCGAACGTCAGCCAAGGCCTCGTTTGATTGAGCAGTAACTGAACGGATTTGTTCACGCGCTTCCTCATTGTGTCCCTCGTCCAAAAGACGACCGGCCAATTCAGAAATCATCGTGATGCCCATCAACGAGTGACCCAAGATATCGTGCAGGTCAGTGCTCATGCGCGCTCGCTCAGCTGCCTTTGCGCGCTGGATTGCATCTTGGCGGCGTAGACGTTTGCGAGTCGAGCGCTCCATACGCCAGCGAGCCATGCCCACAAAGATGCCAACCAACGCTAGGTAACACCCTGCCCACAGGGGCTCACCCTCCGCGTAAGCAAATACTCCAGCGATCGCAATGATTGGGACGATCCCTGCAATCACGTAACGGCTTGGTGCTTGGAACACCCACGCAACCAGGAAGAAGGAAGTCAACATGAAGGCGTAGGGGACACCGACTGGGATCGCGTAGACGAGATAGACCAGCGTTGTGAGCGCCAGTGCCCCATGGGAGAGGATGAACGGCCTCGTGAAGGAGCTGCGAGCAGGCAGGGGATTGGTCAGCCACGTTGCCGAGTTAGCAAGCGCGAGGAGCACGCACAGTCCGATGATGCTCGCGCGCTGCGTTGAGGAAGGCAATTCCATGGCGTAGGCGAGGGGAAAGCCCAAGAACAGCATCCACGGGGCCGCCCACGCCAGGGAAATTAAACGTTCCTTCATGGCAATAGCCTAGCGAGCCGTGTCGTGGGATGCGCCCCACCAGGCAATTCCAGCCGTAATAACCGACCACCCGGCGATGTGGAACCACGCGGATGTGGGCATTGGTACGGTTCCCGCGACCGCATAGATCGCCTGCACGGCGCCATACAGGGGAGTGAAGGGTGCGATCTGTGAGACAAAGGGCGGCAGCTGGTCGAGTGGGATGAACATGCCGGACACGAAGGCACCCACGAGCATGACGAAAGCGGAGGCACTGTAGGCGTTCTCACACTTGATCGTGTACCCGCAGGCAAGGCCAATGAGCGCACCCAAGGCCGAGAGAGCAACGACGACGAGCCCGCTGATGATCCACGCACTTGTCTCCATCTGCGAACCGGTTGCAAGCCCCACACTGAAGCAGATGAGTGCGATGAAAGCGCTCAGTGCCACCAGGGCGGTCAGGCGTACCACGAGGATCACCCACGGCTGGATGTGGGTCAGGGCATACATGCGTGAGATGCCGGTCGTGCGTTCAACGGAGAGCGTCGCGCCAAGAGAACCGCCCACCAGGATGACGCCGTAGGTGGTCATCATGACGACCATGGCAGCGGCGAGGTTCCCGCGTCCGGTCTGTGTAGTGCGCGCGGCCTCGGTCATCCCGAACATCGCGTACATGAACAGCGGGATGGCCAGTGCGAAGGCCATGTTCCACGGATTGAGGATGTGAGAGAGGAAGGTCGAGATCCAGAGTTTCCCCGCGCCCTTGAAGGGGGAGGGGATAGGGCGACTGGTTGCTCGTGCGGGTGCTTGGGTGGTCATGATGCCTTCTTCGTATGGTGTATCTGCGTTCGTGGGCAAGGATTACTCTGCGTCCGCATGGGAGGTAATGCGCTCGAAAACGTCTTCAAGGTCTTCGTTGTCGGCGACGACTTGCTCGGTCGGTGCGTCGAGGAGCACACGTCCCTCATCGATGATGACGATGCGGTCTGCGTCCTTGCGGGCCTCGGTGAGGTAGTGCGTGGCGAAGAGGAGGGTGCGACCTTCTGCGGCTTCGGCACGCATCGTCTCCCAGAATGCGCGGCGGGCAAGCGCGTCCATTCCCGCGGTCGGCTCGTCGAGGATCAGGAAGTCCGGGTTGCCCGCCAGTGCCAGGGCGAGGCGTACACGCTGGCGCTCGCCTCCAGAGAGCTTGTCGATCGGACGTTTGGCCAACTGAGTGAGCTTTGTGCGTTCAAGGAGTTCGTCAGTGGGGATCGGATTGGCATGCATTGAGGCCACCAGATCGATGGTGTAGCCGACCCTGCCGTCTCGAGGCATTGAGCCAGTTTGGAGCATTGCTCCGATGAGGGAACGGCGCACGGCCTCACGTGGACTCATTCCGTAGACGCTAACCTCGCCCTGCGTGGGGGTGCTCAGGCCAAGGACGATGTCGAGGAATGTACTCTTGCCTGCACCGTTGACGCCGAGGATTGCGACAATTTCGCCAGGCATCAGGGTGAGGTTGACACCTCGCAGTGCCTCGACGGGGCCGAAAGACTGATGGATGTTCGTCGCCTGCAGGGCGGGTGTTGCTTCTGCGTTCATGGCTCCCAGTCTGCGCCCGTATTGAAGAGGTCAGAAGTGTCCTTTGATGCAGGAGTCCCCATGACAAATGTCATGGGACTCCTGTGCGGCTGTCGCATGTTAGGGGTGCTCATGTCTAAAGGAAGAGTTGGAGATCCTTAGCCAATCGGGTCTGTCCAAATCGAGTAATCCTCTGTCTCCCACAGGTCGCAGTCTTTTACGCGCGATCGTGCAGTGGGCTTCATACTTGGTTTGTCCGTCGGAGGCGTGGCTCTTGATGTCATATTGCTGGTCCCCATTCGAACGCGTTTTGCCGATCTGATTTTCGTCAACAAAGACGACATTGATGAGGCGACTGCTGGTCATTTGACAGTGATCGAACAAGATCTTCAATCCCGTCGTGGCCAGTTTTAGGGGGCTGGCGAGGACGTTTTTGCTGTGGAAATTTTGACGCAGACGTAGTTTCGGGTGTTGGTGTGGAAATAGTTGGCACGGGTGCGGGGGAAGAAATGGATGGGGCAGGCGCGAGCGAAACACTCGTGTTCGAAGACCGCCATAGGAAAAACGCATGAAGAAATATAAGAATCGCGACTACTGCAATCCACACGTATAGAGGACTTTTGTTGAATTAATGAGCGAGGTGCAGGTGGATACGGCCCTTGTTGAGGGTGAAAACCTCCCTGTGTGGCCTGATACTGGCCTAGAGGATATGGAGCTTGGGATAAGGCCCTTGGGGAGTTTACCCGTCGCCGTAGGGTTGAGAGCTTGGGGATCCTGGTGCCGGAGTGAAGTTGGACATCTAATTCTCTTTTACGAATGTAAATGACGAATACAGTTTTCTTCTCGTTGCTCCCCTTACAGATCGTAAGGGGAGCAACGAGAAGAAAAACAAGGGGATACTCCTATTTCACGGGATTCTCGTGCACAGTGATCTCTTCTGTTGCCCAGATATCACTCCACCTCGGGTGAGCAACCTTGCACTCAAGAAGATATTGAGTAACGCCTTTATATCCGTAGATCGAAACATCAAAATTCATGTCTCCATTCGGAGTCTCAGACCTACGCATGTCATTAACTTGGGTTCGATCGTATTTCTGATCAACATTCTGTTTAATGGCCTCGGTACAGCTCTTTTCAACGAGAACCGCCACGTTGTAGTCGATGCCAGAGAAACGAGTAGGTGTCGGCGTAGAAGAAGTCTTTTTCTTCGTCGGAGAAGCCGATGGGGAGGTACTTGACGTTGATTCGTTTGGAACGGGTGCCGCAGATGTTGGCGTAGGAGTCGGTGCCACCTGAGGAGTGAAACTGCGCCACAAGAAAAAGACAGCAACCAACGCCAGGACCGTAATAAACGCAACCCAGATCATGATCTGCCCTTTATTCACCGGGGGCTTTGGAGGCTCAGAATACGGGGATTGCTGGGGCTGGTATTGTCCCTGGAATGGCGGGTAAACGCCGCCTTGTGGAAACTGTGGAGTCCACTGAGGATGAGGGTATTCGGGGTAAGGGGTGAAATTAGTCATGGGGTCTTCTTAACAACGGGTGTCGGAGTTGAACTATCTGAGACAGCAGGGGTCGAAACAGGCGTGGGCTCAATCTCTACGCTGGTGGTATCTAAGACAAAGCCGACCCCGACCTTTGCCGGTTCGTCTGCCACAACAGCGGTACACGTCATTCGATAAGTTTCCATGGAATTGGATCCGTTTGTTCCCGAAACTAAACCGGTCATCATATATTGAGTGCCGGCATCACCGTAGCGTCCGATTTCTTTGATCGTTAGTGCCCGGATTCCTTCGAAGTCTGAGAACCGAGAGGTGTTTAACACAGCGGTCCTACAGTGAGCCACCACATCATTTCCGGTGAAGTCGTCGACTTTTTCTCCGCTGTCAGAAGAGGTAGTTGCGTTCGATGATGGTGATACCGGGGTTGGAGTCGGAGATGCTCCCCGAGTTAAAGATCGCCAGGCGAAGAAGGCTGCGACCGCAAGAAGGACGAAGACAGCTGAAATCCAGACAATGAGCTTGATGATGCTCTTTGAAGTTGCCGGTAGTGGATTCGGCGTTTGCGGAGAAGGATATTGTCCCTGAGGCGGTGGATAGGCGCTTCCTTGGGGGAACTGGGGGCTACCTTGGGGAGCCGGGTAGCCCGGGGTGGGAGAGAAATCAGACATGAGTTCCTCGTTCATTGGATCGGATTCGGATCAATCTCGGCCTTCACATCATATGAATCGTCTGTCTTCACATGAGTCGCGGTGCATTTCATTTGGAAGAGGCTTGATGAGAAATCGGTATCTTCCTTGTTCTTACGTTCTGCTTGAACTTTTCCGGTCAGCTCGTACTCCTCGTCGCCATTGCTCAATGTCGCGGTTTTCTTGAGGTAATCGATTGACACTGCCATGACTTTGTAATCGTCACGAAGAGACTGTGGTGAAGCGTTTGAGCACTTTTCAAAGATGATCATCCATGTTTTCTCGTCGATGTCATCATCGTGGAACTTCCTAGTCGGTGTCGGAGCCGGCGAAGAAGATTGTGAGGGATCGGTGAGCCGTGTGAGGCTCACTTTTCCTAAAACGTTGAACGTATTACTTGATTGAGCGTGAACAACGCTGCAAACGACCTCGAAGTTGCTCTTTGTAGATGAACCCTTTGCGTAGCCGGTCAAGGTGCCCGTGTACGTGTACTTCGTGTCGCCGTTGCCGTATTGTCCTTCAGAGTGCACTGACTTTGTTTTAATCTCGTTGACAGCGTCCACCTTCCCAGACTTAGTAACCTCGCTTAAACAAGCTCCACGGCTCCTCGAAATGGTCTCTTCATCAATCCCATCGTCGATGGACTGCGAAGGGTTCGGATTGGGAGTGGCAGATGAGGAAGACGAAGGATCAGGGGCACTTGGACTTGGCGACGGTGACGCACCGTGGCTAGACGTGCGCCACAAGAAAAAGACAAGAGTCAATGCAAGAACGGTCACGACCGCTATCCATGCGATGATCGGTCCCTTAGAAGTGGGGTTCTTTGGATGTTCGACATACGGAGTTTGGGGGGCCTGATAAGGGGGTTGTGGTTGCGGGTAAGCTCCGCCTTGAGGAATTAGAGGAGGCCCCTGGGGGGCGGGGTATCCAGAATTTGGTGGAAAATCAGACATATGTTCCTCGCAGATCTCCCTCGTTTAATGATTAAACGCTCCAAGTTTACGTTTACGCACGCATCTGGCGAAATCTCTTCCTTCGCATCCACGCAACGATACCTGCAAACGCAGCGCCTCCATGGCCTCGTCGATAGAATAGGCCCAGCTCAACTTAGGGAGGACTCATGACTGGGGAATCATTCTTCGCGCACCATTCGCATGACGAGGCGGAGCAAGCCGCTCGCGCATCGCAAGAAGAGCAGCGTTCGGGGACAATTCCTGCAGACCTCATTCCCTACCTTGAAGAAGCCGATCGCGTTGATGACGAAGACTTAGTCGGCGACGATCAGCAAGAAGAAGTGAGCGAACGCGATCTTGCCTTGGAAGCTTTGGCTTTGAATTCCATGCTTTTGGGGCCGGATCCTTCCATTGTTGCTGAGCTCGAAGGCGACTACTCGCAGTGGGGTGAAGACTGGGAGGAAGAGCTGGCTGAACGCCGTGCAGAAGATGCGCACCGCGAGGCCCTTGACGATGCCGCACACACAGCAGCAGTCCTCGAGCGAGTTGAAGAAATCTACCAACAGATCATCGCTCGCGTTCCTGAGCACCAGGTTCAGCCAACCCTTGACCGCGTGACCGAAACCCTGGACATCTTGGGTGACCCTCAAAATAGCTACCCCAGCGTTCACATCACTGGAACGAATGGGAAGACCTCCACGACCCGCATGATCGATGCGCTCCTGGGTGCCTTTGGCGTGCGTACTGGTCGCTTTACCTCGCCGCATCTGGTTGATGTTCGCGAGCGCATCACGATTGAAGGAGACTCAATTTCTCCCGATGAATTCGTTCGCACGTGGGAGGACATTGCACCCTACATTGAGATGGTGGACCGTGCCCACGCCGAAACTGATGGGACGAAACTGTCCTTCTTTGAGGTCTTTACTGTCATGGCCTTCGCAGCATTTGCTGATCACCCCGTCGATGCTGCCGTCGTCGAAGTTGGTATGGGTGGTCGCTGGGATGCAACGAATGTGATCGATGCTGGTGTTGGCGTCATCATGCCCATCGCTATCGATCACGAAAAATGGCTGGGCTCGACAATTCGTGAAATTGCGGAAGAAAAAGCAGGCATTATCAAGCCTGGACAGATCGTGATTGTTGCCAAGCAACAAGAAGAAGCTCTTCGCGTCATTGAAGAGCGCGCCGCCCAGGTCGATGCGATTGTTCGCCTTGAAGGCAGGGACTATGAAGTCATGGATCGTCAGCTGGGAGTCGGCGGGCAGATGATTACCGTACGCACACCCGCCGCGGTCTACGAGGATGTTTTTGTCCCTCTCTTTGGTGATTACCAGGCAAGCAATGCGGCAGCGGCTATCGCAGCAGTTGAGGCGTTCATGGGAGGACGCGCTCTGGACGCCAAGGTGGTCGAGGCTGGAATGCTGAGCGCGACATCGCCGGGACGTCTTCAGGTCGTTCGCCACTCGCCGACGATTATCGTTGACGCTGCACACAACCCAGCTGGTGCGCACACCCTGGGTGAGTAGATTTCCGAGGCCTTTGACTTCGAGCGAGTCGTTGGCGTGTACTCGGCAATGGGAGATAAGGACATCGAGGGGGTTCTCGGTGAGGTCGAACCCTATCTGGACTCCATCGTCATTACGCAGATGCCCGGAACTCGAGCAAAGCCTGCGGAAGAAATTGCACAGATTGCACGCGAAGTTTTTGGCTCCGACCGCGTCGATGTTCAAGAAGACATCCTCGAAGCAATCGCAACCGCGGTAAACCTTGGCGAATCTGGGGATGAGAGTGCACCTGCGACGGGTGTTGTCGTCTTCGGTTCGGTTTTGTTGGCCGGCGAGGTTTTGCGATTAATGGATATTCGCCCCTGAACACCTCAGCTGAGTACTCGAGTGCCCTAGTATTTTCAGGATGCACACGGGTATTATGAAGCGAAGGACCTGATCAAAGGGGTGGATACGGTTGACTAAATCGCAAGTTGTGATCGCCGTCCGCTCAGATTCGCCCCCTGCTCTCGCCTTCATTTCCGGTGGCGGTGGCGGACATGAGCCCCTTGATTCCGGATTTGTTGCTCCTGGGATGCTTCACGCTTGCGTGACGGGGCCTCGTTTTACATCACCCTCAGCGCCTGACATTGCCCAGTTGATGGAAGAAGCTACTGCCGAACTGGGTGTGAATACGATCGTCGCATTGGTGAAGAACTACACCGGCGATGTATTGAATTTTGAGTTGGCCGCGGAGCTAGCGGCAGCTTCTGGGCTTGAATGCACGCTGATTCGCGTCTGCGATGATTGCGCGACTCGAGAGGTATCTCAAGGCGCTCGCGGGATTGCGGGGACCGTGCTCTATGAGAAAATTCTGGGCGCTGCAGCCTGGCTGGGACAGGCCAGCGAAGAACTCGCCTCGCTTGCCAATCAAATCAGTGAATCCATTGTCAGCTACGGCGTCGCATTCCGCGCTCCCTCAGATGGGCAGGGAGTCCCCGTTTTTGATATCCCCACAGGACAGGCTGAACTAGGAGTGGGGATCCACGGCGAGAGAGGAGTAGATCGTCGCGCCTTCTCACAGCGCAGTGAAGTGATCGAACACTGCGTCGATGAGGTTTTTTCCCAACTTGTCCCTGGAGATGATCCTTTGATCGTCCTGGTCAATGATCTTGGACAGGCAGACCCGAATGATATTGAAAGTGCGCTTCTGAGCGTCAATAAACACGCAGAAAACGCAGGTATAAATATTGCGCGCACCAAAGTTGGACGATTCGTCACCAGTGCGGACATGGACGGGCTGTCAATCACACTTATGCGCGCAAATCCAGATATCCTTAGCCTTTACGATGCTCCGACACTTGCCCCCTCATGGAGTGAATAATGACCACCATCAACACACAATGGCTCGAGCAATGGATGGACCTTTGCGCCACCGCTTTGCTTCGAGATGAAGAACGACTGACTGAACTTGACCGACAGATTGGTGACGGTGACCACGGCATCAATATCACGCGAGGCTTCACTGAGGTTCGCCGCCTCATCGAAGAACAAGCTCCTGCCTCCCTCTGCGAAGGGCTCACCCTGGTCGCAAAGACCTTGCTTGCCCACGTTGGCGGGGCCTCGGGTCCCCTGTATGGGACCGGCTTCCTTCGCGGAGGCCGCGCCATTGCAGAGCACCCCGATCTTGGCGCTAGCGAAACAATCGCGCTCCTGTACGAGGCCATCGCGGAAGGTATTGCCCACCGAGGGAATGCCGAGGCCGGGGACAAGACCATGCTTGACGCGTGGCTTCCCGCCGCTCATGCTGCTCGCGATGCGTGTGAGAAAGGTGCCTCTGTTGATGAGGTTCTCTCTAGCGCTGCCCAAGCTGCGCAGCGCGGCGCTACCCTCACCGAAGGAATGAAAGCTCTGAAAGGGCGCGCATCCTACCTGGGTGAACGTTCCGTTGGGCATCTAGACCCGGGTGCCGTTTCATCCGCAATCATCATCATGCAGGCAGCGCGCGCTGCCGCTGAAGAATAGGACACCCCAATGGCGCGTGTTTCTTTTGTGATCATTTCTCACAGCCATGAACTGGCAAAGGGAGTCGTTGACCTCGCGACGCAGATGGCCCCCGATGTCCACTTTGAGATCGCGGCTGGGGATGACACCGGTGCTTTGGGTACATCCATGCACAAAGTAGAAAACGCGCTCGACCGCGCTTTGGCGCAGGTTCACAAACCAGGTGATGAAGAATGCTGCAGGGGCGTTCTTTTGATGTGTGACCTTGGCTCGGCAACCATGGTGGCCCAGACAGCCCTTGAACTCCGGGGCGATCCAAAAGACTGCATGTGCATCAATGCACCACTTGTTGAGGGCACAATTGCTGCAGCTGTTGCTGCACGAGGCGGATTGGGACTTCGTCAAGTTGCTGCAGCTGCCTATCAGAGCGTCATCGATATGGCGGGCAGAGCGCGCAGTGAACTTGGACAGATCACTAGCGTGAGCCTAGACGCGAATTCGAATGCGTTCTCGTCTCTAGATGCGTCGAAGAAGCTTCGCGAAGCCGATATGGTTGTCACTGATCCTGCAGGCTTACACGCACGTCCCGCTGCTCTTCTTGTTCGTGCACTCGCATCCTTGGATGTTCAGGTCTGGATTAACGCTGTTGATGCCTCGTCTGTCCTTGAAATTATGTCATTGGGAGTGCGCCATGGTGAGCACGTCCATGTTAGCGCTCAGGGACCTGATTGCGACAAAGCGTTGGAACTCGCCCGCGATATGCTCGAGGGCGGCACGCATTGAGCAATAATCCGCTGAAAACCTTCAGGAAGCTTTAGGCTGGGTCTCGTGCACCTGAAAACCCTGTCTCTGAGAGGATTCAAATCCTTCGCCAGCGCAACGACTCTTCGCCTTGAACCGGGGATTACCTGTGTCGTCGGTCCCAATGGTTCCGGCAAATCTAATGTTGTTGATGCTCTTGCTTGGGTGATGGGGGAGCAGGGGGCAAAGACTCTGCGCGGCGCCAATATGGCGGACGTGATCTTCGCCGGCACATCTGGCCGGGCCGCATTGGGGCGTGCTAAAGTTGATCTCACTATTGATAATTCAGATGGCCTTATCCCCATTGACTATTCCGAAGTCACTATTTCGCGCACGCTTTTTCGCGGGGGTGGAAGTGAATACGCCATCAATGGAACGCCCGCTAGGCTCTTAGATATTCAAGAGCTCCTTTCGGATACCGGCATGGGGCGGCAGATGCATGTCATTGTCGGTCAAGGCCAGCTGGATACGATTTTGTCCTCGACTCCCGAGGAACGACGCGGCTTCATTGAAGAAGCAGCAGGAGTGCTCAAGCACCGCAGGCGGAAAGAGCGCGCGCTTCGAAAGCTCTCAGATATGGATCAGAACCTGGTTCGCGTTCTTGATCTAACCAGTGAGATTGAACGTCAATTACGTCCGCTCGCCCGTCAGGCAAAAATTGCCCGGCGTGCGTCGATCATTCAGGCACGGGTACGTGATGCAAAGGCGCGATTGTTAGCTGATGATTTGGTCATTGCTCGCGATAAGCTTCGTCGCGGTTCCGAGGACGCGGGCACACAGCATGAACGCTTGACCTCCCTTCAAGAAGAAGAGGCACGCGCACAGTCGCGTATCCGTGAGTTAGAAGCATAGGAAGCGCAGCGCCATCCGCATGCTGCGCAGGCGATGGAGGAATGGCAAGCTC
>CALIEP010000101.1 GCA_938022345.1 uncultured Actinomyces sp. | reverse complement strand
GATCTGGGGAACCAGGGAGAGGACCCACGGGTGGTCCGTCGTCACCAGGTTGACCGTCAGACCGGAAGCACCGGCATCGGCAAGCAGCTTCTTGGCTGCGTCCTTGTCGTAGGACAGGTCGGTTGCAGGCTTCTTGTAGGCCGGGTTTGCTTCGGGCAGGAAGGACTTGGCTTCCACAGCCTGACCGTTTAGAGCCGACGAGATCAGCTTCTGCTTGTCGATGGCCTTGATGAATGCGCGGCGCACCTCAGGCTTGTCGAAAGGAGCCTTCTGGGTATTGAACATCATGAAGGGGTTGCCGTAGCCGGGCTTGGCTTCGACGTTCCAGCCTGCTGCCTTGAGCTGATCCTGCGCTGCGGCGGGAACGGCTTCCATGATGTCAATGCTGCCACCGAGGGCGGCGGACAGGCGTGCTGCGTCATCCTTGAGGGCGCTCCACTTGAGGGTGGCTGCCTTCGCGGGGGTCTTGCCGTTGTAGTGCTCGTTGGGAACAGCGGTGATTTCGGTCGCCGAGATTGCCTCGTACTTGTAGGGGCCGGTGCCAACGGGCTTGGCCTTGAGTGCGTCTTCGCTCATGCCCGAGGGAACGACGTGAACGTTGACGAAGCGCTCCTTCAGGTTGGAGAAGGGGTACTTGAGCTTAACAGTGACGGTCTTGTCATCCTTCGCGGAAACGGAATCCACGAAGGTGAAGAACTGACGGAAGATGGACTTGTCGCCAGTGGTGCGCTCGTAGGAGCTCACGACGTCTGCAGCCTTGACATCCGTGCCGTCGGAGAACTTGGCTCCGTCGCGCAGGGCGATCTCGTACTCGGTGTCGGAAACCTTCACGGGGTCACCGGCAGCCAGCGCGGGGCTGACCGAGTAGTCGGACATGTCGAAGCGGTACAGGCCTTCGAGGACCTGCCAGTTTGCGCCCATGCCGAGTGCCGAGGTGGTGATCGGGCTGTAGTCAGTGGTCTCGTAGGCTGAACCAACGGTGATGGTTCCCTTGGGTGCGCCTGAATCTGAACTACTGCTGCTGGTTGATGTTGAAGTGGACGATCCGCCGCCGCATGCGGTCAGGACCATGGTTGCCGCTGCTGCCATTGCAGCACCGGTTGCGAAGTGCTTGCGCATACGCATATTCTCGCTCCTCATCTTCGAGAAATGGGATGTGCGGGCCGTTTATCACGTCCGCTGATGCAAGCATATGTTGTCTGACAAATTCCCGCAAGATATTCAGATAACAATTTCATACACCCCTTGAGATCTGCCCCACACAGCACAGAATCTCTAGGGCAGAAGCTAGCACCTAGGAACCACGGCCTCCCACAGGCCGCGCTCCCGTTCAAACACAACAACTACCTCGTCACCGCAAACGCAGAGGTCGCTATACCCAAACTCTCCCCCATCCAAAGCAGCGACGGCCTCGGCGTGCACATTTCCTTCCCAAGGAGGAGTCAAGCGCAGAACGCTACCCGCACGACGCGAACTGAGCGAATGCGGGTGAATAAAGAAGTCCGCAAGCTGTTTCGCATTGCATCCCGGGTCCTCACAATCCCACAACTGCCCGCCGTTCCAGCTGTACCCATCCCCCCATGCAAGATAACGAGCTCCCGAGCCTCGACCTTCAAATCCTTGCAAACGACAATTGGCAACAAGCCGCCCATCCCAAAGCGCCAGCGTCGTCTCATCAAGAAGAACTCCTTGAGGACCAACTAGGGGATCAGAAAGCCACTGAATCTCGCCGCCACGTACGGCAACCACCTGCACATGAGTGCGATTACCCACTCGTACAACGTAGGGAAGAAGAACTGCTCCCTGCCACGTCACAGTCGAACCAGAAGTCGCAAAGAGCGCATCAGCGCCCGTGCGAGAGTACAGCTCGTCCGCCAGATCACGCACTTGCAGGTCCTCCGGACCACTCCCCCATGCAAGGATCGCTTGAAGATGCTCAGCATCCGTACGCGAATCCATATATCCCACTTGCCCCTGCGTCGAGGCGCAAGCCAGGTGAAGAAGACCGTCACCATCGATCCCCACACACGCATCAGAGGTAATCGCAGGAAGGGTAAGAGGAAGATCACGCGGAGTACTCCACCTTGACGCATTGTCACCTTCGGCTGAGAACGTGCGCTCCACCCAACGAATTCGATTCGGGTTGGGAAGGTCCGAGGCCATCGTCAACCCATTAAAATCCGAGCCATTTCCCGAGGCCGGGGCTGGCCGCTCGTCATAAAAGAGAAGCAAGCGTCCGCTGGGAAGCGTCACGAGGGCAGGAATGCGGGCCTCGCCCCTATCCAGTGGGGCAACAATCTGACGACAATCCACGCGGGCACTCATAGGGGCCACCCTAGCGCAAAAATGGAAACAGATAACAAAAATCCCCGAGGACCTTGCGTTCCTCGGGGTTTAGCGCGACGCTGTCAGCGGGTCTCGCGGTGAAGCGTAGACTTGCGGCAACGCGGGCAGTACTTCTGCAGTTCAAGACGATCCGGCGTGTTACGACGGTTCTTCTTGGTGATGTAGTTGCGCTCCTTG
>CALIEP010000100.1 GCA_938022345.1 uncultured Actinomyces sp. | reverse complement strand
GTGACGCACGCGATCCCCAACTCGAGTTTCTTCAGGCTTGAGGGTCTGCTTGGGTGTGCTTGCACCGGTCGGACGCGAAACTGTCGTACGCGTGGCTGGTGTGCCGCGCGAGCCGCCGAGGCCTCGGCCCGCAAGCGGACCGCCGTCGCTACCCGCGCCGGAACTACCGCCGAAAACGTAACCACCGTCATCGTCTCGCCGTCGCGAGTACCCGTAGTCGCTTCCGTACCCGGAGCCACCCGGATATCCGCCGTAACTCGAGCCGTAGCCCGATCCCGCGCCATAGCCGCCGCGCAGGCGTTCCATGGAAGTACTCGAGCGACGCACGTCAAGCAATTCTGCGGGAATATCATCCAAAAATCGCGAGGGCGGCATTTCTTGGGGCGCTCCCCACGCGCTTCGAACAGCGGCGCGCGTGAGATAGAGCTGCTTGCGAGCACGCGTGATCGCGACGTAGGCAAGGCGTCGTTCTTCCGCGAGTTCCTCGGGCTCACCCAGCGAACGCTGGTGCGGGAAGGTTCCATCCTCCATGCCGGTCACGAAGACGACCGGGAATTCCAGGCCCTTCGCGGTGTGAACCGTCATGAGGGTCACCTGACCGCTTCCGCTTTCTTCTTCGGGAAGCTGGTCGGAGTCCGCGACCAAGGCAACGCGCTCGAGGAATCCCGCGAGTCCGACCTCGCCGCTGGTTGTTGCGAAGTCAAGTGCGACCGCATGCAATTCGGCAAGGTTTTCCACTCGCGAGGCATCCTGCGGATCTTGGGAGCGTCGCAGAGTCGCTAAGTATCCCGTGCGGTCAAGAACTTCTTCGAGGATCTCCGCAGCATTCGCACCTGCTTGTTCCGCGCGGCGCATGGCCTCGATCAATCCCCAAAAATCTGCGATTGCCGAGGCCGCGCGCGGGCTGAGTCCAGCCACGCCGCCTCGTGCTTCCTCAGTTTCTTCCGTGGGAAGCTCCGCGAGAGTCAGGCCAGTGCCCTCTGCTTCCCCGAGGCCTCGGCCCTGAGAAATCCAGCAATCCCTAGCGGCCGCGCCCATAGAAATCCCATAGCGATCGCTGTGGGCAATGAGGTCAGCTTCAGCTTTCGGGCCGATTCCGCGGCGGGGAGTGTTCAGGACGCGACGCAATGCGACAGTGTCGTCGGGGTTCGAGATCACTTGAAGGTAAGCCAAGGCGTCTTTGATTTCCGCACGCTCGTAGAAGCGAGTGCCTCCAACGACTCGGTAGGGAATACCCTGGCGGACCAGCAGTTCTTCGATTGCTCGCGATTGCGAGTTTGTCCGGTAGAAGACAGCGATATCAGCCCATCGGGTTCCGGCAGCACTGAGCTTTTCCATCTCTGAAACAATGAAACGTGCCTCGTCGCGATCTGAGTCTGCGGCGTCGACAGTGATCAGCGCGCCATCCCCCGATGCCGTCCACAAATTCTTCGCGCGGCGACCCTCATTTCGAGCAATGACAGCATTGGCTGCGGACAGAATATTTTGGGTGGAACGGTAGTTCTGCTCGAGCAAAATGGTCCGTGCACCCGGAAAATCTCGCTCAAATTCTTCAATATTGCGAATCGTCGCACCGCGGAATGCATAGATCGATTGATCCGAATCACCCACAACCGTTAGTTGACCGGGCTCCACTCCGTCGTCCCCAGTGCCTACTAGTTCGCGGACCAACACGTACTGTGCATGGTTCGTGTCTTGGTACTCATCGACCAGGATGTGG
>CALIEP010000099.1 GCA_938022345.1 uncultured Actinomyces sp. | reverse complement strand
TCTCGATTTTCGAGGCCGAGGCAGCCGTGTGGACGTGTTGAGTTCGCCCGGCTGCTTTTTCGTCCTGTGAAGTCTTTCTGGACCTTCTCTTGAATCTTGACATTGTAGGGTGGGCGAGGTTGTCGCATGGGAGCATGGACGAGAGCTTTGGTTTAGACCGCGTTGAGGCGGCTCGGGCCGAGCTGCGCGCGGAAGTTGAGGCTGCTCTTGAACAAGGGAGTAAGGCGCAGTCATTTCTTGAACTGCTTGAGGACGTTCGGGGTGAAGGTGCGTCGAAAGGCGGTGTAGTTCGCGTGAGCGTCGACTCTTCGGGAATGCCCATTAGCGTCGTTGTCGACGGCTTTCCAAAGCTCGGTGATGCATTTATCGAGGCGTTTAGGCGGGCTGTGCAGGACTTGGGTGCAGGCATTGCTGACCGAGCGGCGGACTCCTATGGAGCATCGCGTGTGGAATCGCAGGAGTTTCTGCACGCTTTTGGCAGTAGACGCGAAATTAGCGCAGAACTTGAGGTGGCTGTGCGCGGTGGGTTTGACCGTTTTGGCTGTTTGCGTCCTGAAGGTGTACGTCGTGCGGCTGCAGGCCGATCCAGTCACTGATCTAGGAAGGGGGTGCGGTGAGCGTTGTAGAAGAAGTTGAAGCTCCCGAATTATCGACGGGGAAACATCAAGATCCAAAGCTTACGGTCGTTACGGATAGTCCGACTACCGCGAATCAGGAAAACGGGTATTCGTCTGAACATCCGTGGTACACGGGCGGCGGTGCCTTGGAGGATATCGCAGGTATTGCAGGTGCGGTTGAGTCGAAGAGCTGGCTTGACGGTGGTTTGTCGGGCTTGTCGTTGGTTGCTGATACCGCGTCGATGTATTTCGATCCCTTGGGTACAGCACTGTCGTGGGGCGTAGCGATGATCATGGACCACTGTGATCCTTTGCGCAGCTGGTTGCACAAGCTTGCAGGAAACCAAGACGACGTATCGGCCAAGGCTAATACGTGGCGCAATGTTGCGTGTGCATTGGAAGAAAACGCTAAGCGGATGGATGCTAATGTTGCGTCATTTACGCAGTATTCCAGGGGACAAGCTGCCAATTCTTTTGCTGAGTCTGCTGGCGGCGTAAACGCGCTGATTGTGGGGGCTGCACAGGGAGCTCGCGTGCTGTCGCAGGGCTTGGAGATTCTTGCGGGTGTGGTCGAGGTCGTGTATTCAATGGTGCGTGATGCGATCTCTCAGATTGTAGGTACGTTTATTAGCGCTGTTATTCAGGCGCTGCTGACGGCTGGTTTGGCCTTGGCAAAGTTAATACCTGAGATCAGCGTGAAGGTTTCTGCTTGGGTATCCAAGCTGTGGGGGCATATCGATAGTTTGCTGTCCTCGGCCGGCAAGCTCGTTACCTTGTTCAAGAGCGGTGGCGATCTTATCGCTTCAATGGTGAAGAAGATTAAGAATGGGCTGAAAGCGGGCTTTGGTAAAGGGCATGCTCCCGCGCCGCATGAACCCCGACACTCTGCGAAAGGCCCCAAGCGTAGGCAACCGCAGTCGCGCATTAAGGAAGACCCCAATTCTGTGCGTTCGCGTCAGGACCTACTTGATGATGTGCCACTCGATGAAAAAACGAAGAAGTACATTGAGTCTCTTCCTCGAGAGGGGCAGGTTAATGGGCTCAGAGGTATTGATTTTGTTGAGAACACTGACAAGGTGTGTGGTTTTGGAAAAGATGGAAAACCAACTTATGTTAAGTTTTGGGCTTCTTGGTGCCA
>CALIEP010000098.1 GCA_938022345.1 uncultured Actinomyces sp. | reverse complement strand
CGATCGTTCAGATCCTTGACCATCTGAATGTCCGAGATACGGCTGAGCGGCAGGTCGTGCCCCGTGCGCTGGAAAATACCCGAGCGCGTAATGATCCGCTTCGTTGTCACCGTGTAGGTCGCCGACAACCATTTCAGCCAAGGAATAACGAACAGCGGAATCGCCACGATCACAAAGACGATCCAAATCGCCGGCAGCGCCCACTTTCGCGAGTCCACAGGCAAAAACACCGATCCAACAATCGCGGCAGCAAGCAGCAGCACAACCGCCACAATCCTCCACAGCAGCACCTTGATGTGCGTGTGCATATGACGGACGACAACTTCATCTTTGCTCAGGAGCTTTTTCGACAAACCCATACCCTCATTCTTCCAGACCGCGACCCGCCCTTCTGACAATTTCGACTCCCCTCGAGCCTGCTAGTCTGGAACAGTCGAGAGGAAACACATGAATACCCTGGTCACTATCCTTCTGGTTTGCGCCGCACTCATCGTTGTCGTTGCCGGCCTCCACCTCTTCGTGACCGGACTCTTGGTCCGCAACCAAGCGGTTCGCCCACCTATCGGCCTATATCTGCGCGATATCCCGGTCGGCTCGCACGCCTGGAACGCTGGCCACCAGGCCGTCTGGGTCCTCCTCTTCATGGGCGGAGTCCTGGGAACGGCGCAAGGAATCGCCGTCATTGCAATGGCCTTCATGCACTCCTCCGGCTCAACCTCGACCAGCCTGATTTTCCTTGTGATGGGCGCGCTCACCGTCGGAGTCCTCGGCTGGAATGCGCGAGCAGGTGCAACCCAGGTTGCGCTTGCGACAATCGAAGAAGACCAGTCCTCCGCTGACGAGGCCTAGCGGCAGCTTCCCGGCTGCCCCACGCTGCGCTCCGCCCCTCGACCCAACCCGCCCCAGCCTCGTCCGCAAACGCCGCTTTCCCCAAAACACACACGAAGTCGGCAAATGTCATGCCTTATAGCCTGTGTCTTTTGCTGACTTCATGTGGAGGGCAAGGAAGAGGCCAGGACGCCCTGTGTCTTTTGCTGACTTCATGTGGCATGCGGCCGGCCGGGCAATACACCAGCAAACACCAAGACACCCCCCATCCAGCATACTTTCAGCTATTTTCGTTGGAATGACCACATTTTCGTAAAACTGTACGGAAGTGCAGGCTCACTGCGTTACAGTGGAAACCTATCTCAAGAAAACCTGAATTTTCTCTGGAGTTTGCATGATCCTGTCAATTATTCGTCAGCGCAGAGCGCTCGGCGTGGCCGCAGCGCTCATCACCGTTCCCCTCGCGGGCGCAGCACTGCTCGCCCCCACTCACGCAGCCTCGGCAGCAGACGGAAGCACGGCCTCGGCAATCACGCGCCCCGAAGTTTGCCAATCCCCCAACACCGTCATCAAGAGCGTCTTCTCCCCCGACGGCGACGTTGACAACTCACTGACCATCAACCACAACCCGACCGCGACGACCGCAACCGACGAAGCAGACCGCTTCGGTGAAATTGAGATCGCACAGGGCTCAACGCTGACTGTTTCAGGCGAGTTCTCCAAGTACACGGCCTCGCGCCCTCTGGGCGGCACTTTCAACGTCAACACAACGATAATAGCTGCATCCCCCTCAGGGATTGGCGGCGATTTTGATCCCGACCTGATCGGCGTCATCAACACATCAACCGACCCGATCTCGCAGGCAAACAACGGCGGCAAGCTCTCCTACATTTTAAAGGCTACGAATCGCGCCGAGGTCGGCAAGAC
>CALIEP010000097.1 GCA_938022345.1 uncultured Actinomyces sp. | reverse complement strand
TTCGCTCACACCTTTATCCTGCCAGCCTCGATTGTTTGTTGCGAGTCAACCACGCACAGGCGGCAATAGGAAGCAACGACGAAGCAGCACTTCCAGGGAAGAAGCATCACAAGAAAGCGAAAAAGACTGGTGGGTGCCACCCAAAGGCAACACCCACCAAAGGTCTTTCACGCGCCGCAGCTACAGTTTGCACTGCACAGCGAGTGCGGCCTCGGAACTTATTCAGATCCCGATCGCAGCGCCAAACTCAGCCTTGATGGTCTCTAGACGAGCGCGAGCAGCCTCCCAGGGCACCCCAGCGCCTTCCTCAACGGGCAGAATCACTTCCAAGTAGCACTTAAGCTTAGGTTCAGTGCCCGAAGGACGTGCGATCACGCGGTCACCCGCAGTGGTGGTGACCATAAGTGCATCTGTTCCGGGAAGGCCATCCCAGCCCTTCGACAGGTCCACAACGCCTTCGACCTCAGCACCGGCAAGGGTTGTCGGCGGCTGAGCGCGCAAGCGCTGCATTCCTTCAGCAATGAACTCCAGCCGATCGACACGGAAGGTCAAAGGAGCGGTCATGTGCAGGCCATACAGGCGTGCCATGCGTTCCAATTCATCCTTCGCGCTGCGCCCCTGAGTCTTGAGCTGCGCAAAGAGGGAGGCTGCGACAACGGATGTTGCAATACCGTCCTTATCGCGCACACGCGAAGGATCGGGGCAGAAGCCGATTGCTTCCTCGTAACCTAAGTAGAGGCCAGGAACGCGGGCAATCCACTTAAAGCCGGTCAGCGTGTGCTGGTACTTCAAGCCGTGGCCCTCAGCGATCTTGCCCAAAAGTCGCGAGGAGACAATCGAGTTCGCAAAAACCGCGTCAGAAGGTGCGCTCTGAGCACGGAATTCACCCAGCAATGATCCGATCTCATCACCGGAGAGCTGACGCCAGCCGGTCGCAGATTCACTGTCGGGGACAGCGAGCGCACAGCGGTCAGCATCGGGATCAACAGCAATGATCAGATCCGATCCGTGCGCGGCGGCGTGCGCGATTGCCAGGTCTAACGCCCCAGGTTCTTCCGGGTTCGGGAAGGAGACGGTCGGGAAAT
>CALIEP010000096.1 GCA_938022345.1 uncultured Actinomyces sp. | reverse complement strand
GGGTTGGCCTTCTTCTTGATGGGCTTGTTGCGAAGTTGAGGCTTCGCCATGATGTTCTCCTTGATGATCTGAGCGAGTGAACGCTCCCAAGCATGTGTTCAGCGTGTGTCAGCGTGCTGCTGACGAAGCGCTATTTAGAAGGGCGGATCTTCGGCGAAAGAGGTCGCAGCACCGGAATCGGATGTGCGCCACGGATCGTCTTGAGAGCCGCCGGCGGGTGCGCCATAGCTGGCCTGGCCCTGTGAGTAACCACCTTGGTTTCCGTAGCCCTGCTGCTGCTGTCCGTAGCCACCACCCTGGGAGTAGCCTACCTGGGGTGCTCCGCCTTGCGAGGCTGGGCCGCCCGTACGGGTGACCTGTGCCTTTGCGCGGCGCAGTGAGGGGCCGACCTCGTCGACTTGAAGTTCGACGACGGTACGACGCTCGCCCTCGCGGGTTTCGAAAGAACGCTGCACGAGGCGACCGGTGACAATGACGCGCATTCCCTTACGCAGGGATTCGCCGACATTTTCAGCCATTTCGCGCCAAACGGAGCAGCGCATGAACAGGGTTTCCCCGTCCTTCCATTCGCCGCTTTGACGGTCGAAGGAACGCGGGGTAGACGCCACCGTGAAGTCGGCGACGGGTGCTCCGCTCTGCGTCCAACGCAGTTCCGGATCATTGGTCAAATTGCCAATGATCGTAATGACGGTTTCTCCAGCCATTGGATCTCCTTGGTGGGCTGTGTGAGGTGATTGCTCAGGCAAGCAAAGGTCAGTGGGCGTCCGGACGCAGGAGCTTCGTGCGCAGGATGGACTCGTTCAGAGTCATCAAGCGGTTGATTTCCAGCGCAATTTCGGGGGTGGTCGTCATGTTGATGACGACGTAGATGCCCTCGGAACGCTTGAGAATGTCGTAGGCAAGACGACGCTTGCCCCAGATGTCGACCTTTTCGACGGAGCCGCCGTTAGCGGTGACCTGCTCGAGGTACTTCTCCATCTGCGGGGCGACGGTGCGCTCGTCGATCGAAGGATCGAGGATCACCATCAGTTCGTATTCACGCACGTTGATACCCACCTCCTGTGGTCTTCGCGGTCACGGTATTTCCGTGACAGGAGGGTCATGCGTTGCAATTACCGGAGTTTCACCGGCTTTTGCACACGGACACATGGGTGTCCGTGGGACTCATTTCTCACCCGGGTGGGTAGAAACAGTCCAGCGTCAAAGTCTAGCGTTTTTTCAGTTTTCTGTCACTACCTGTCACCCAATTCAGAGCGTGATTTATTCGGCGCTTTGGGTACCGGCCTCGTGGCGAGGAATCAGCGCATGTTTGGGCGAGAACCAAGTGATCCACGAATTGGTAAGCGCACGCGTGAGCATGTACAAACCGGTGACCAACCCAATGAGGACAGCAACAGCCTGAGTTTCTGTAAGAGCGGGGCGCGCAACTGAGAAAAGCCACAGTGCGGGAAGCAGGATCGCCAGGTTGAGGAATGCAGCCTTTGCCAGGGATGCCCCGCGTCCGGCTCCGATCAGGACGCCATCGAGCAGGAAGGCGTGAGATTGAGCGGGGAAGAAGACTGCGTTGACGATCACCGCAGGGATTGCCATGTTTCGCACCACGGCCTCGGAAACGAAGAAGGAAGGGATCCACGGGGAAAGGGCCGCGGTGAGCGCGCCGATGATGACGCCTGCTCCGATTCCCCACCACGAGAGGGTGCGAAGCAGGGTGCGCAGTTGCGAGCGATCACCCGAGCCGATGGCAAATCCGACCAGAGTTTGCGAGGCGATCGCAAGGGAATCGAGAAGGAAAAGGGGGATTTGCCAGGCGGACATGACAACTTGGTAGGCAGCCAGGCCATTCACGCTAATTGCCGTCGCGCTCCAGATCGAGGTGAGGAAGGCCAGACGAATTGCGACCGAACGTGCCAAGAGGGGGCCTCCGACGCGCGCGGATTGACGGATTCCTGTCAGTGACGGACGCAAAGAAACACCCGCGGCGCGCGCGGGGCGAGCAAGGATCGACACCAGGCTGATTGCCATGATCGTTGAGACGATCGAGGTTCCAATACCGCTACCGACAATCCCTAGGTTGATCCCGTAGATGAGGAAAGCGTTGAGGCCGACGTTCAGTGCCGCACCCGCTCCAGCCGCAATGAGAGGAGTGGTCGTGTCCTTCATTCCGCGCAGGACACCCGTGGCCGCCATGGTGATGAGCGAGGCCGCAAGTCCGGGTAGGGATGCGTAGAGGAAGGATTGGGCGTAGGGCATGATTTCGGGTGCTGCGCCCAATGCGTGAAGCAGTGGAATTCCGCAGATTGCCAAGAGGAGAGCTAAGGAAATGCCGATGATGGCTGCGAGCCATATGGCATGTACTCCCAGTTCGCGTGCCCTGCGTTCGTTTCCGGCTCCCATTGCTTGGGCAGTTTCGGCAG
The DNA here is from genome assembly GCA_938022345.1 of uncultured Actinomyces sp. Classification (GTDB taxonomy): domain Bacteria; phylum Actinomycetota; class Actinomycetes; order Actinomycetales; family Actinomycetaceae; genus Pauljensenia. Next base: position 8,907 of record CALIEP010000096.1, on the reverse strand, counting down.
TGGTTGAGTAGGCCAGGAAGATCGACATCCCGTAGACGGTGTTGATGATGATCATGGCCAGGGACATGCCGGCGATTTTCTCTGCACCCAAGTGTCCGACCATCGCGGAGTCAATGGTGAGGAAGAGCGGTTGGGCGATTGTTGCGCCCAGGGTTGGGATGGCGAGCGCCAGGATTTGTCTGGTGAGGCTTGGTTTTTTCATCACCACGGGGGTGCTGTCACCTGTCTTTTCTGAAGGAGGGCTGGGAATGGGATCGGATGCTTCAGTAAGTGTGTGTCTATCCACTGAAGTGGATTCATCTGTGGAAAGAGCCTGTTCAGAGTGCTCATTTGCAGTTGATGTCGGTTCATTGTGGATAGAAATATGTGACGTGCGTAAACCTTCAATCTCCGCTTGAGGCTTATGTTTGCGCTGGTCATCGTTATCCACTGATTCTCGCTCCACTTTTTATCCACAGTCTGTGTACACATCTGTGGAAAGATCTTACTCGGAAAATGGCGTGATTCTAGGGAAACTCAAAACTGAGGATAGCCTGAGAGAGGGCTTGGGAAATACCTGTTATCCACACCTTTCCACAGGACATGTGGATGACACGCGGCCAAATCCACAAGATATCCACACGTCATCCACATTCGTGTTGAACTTGAAGGTGGCACGCTTCCTCACTTGGCAGTACTCTCGCGTGTACGCGCTTTGCGTCGGTAGCTCGAATCGACGCGGCAAGCCAATCCCGTCCACATGCACACATTCGCCTAGGAGAGCCCTTCATGGCATCGGAAGATTTTGATCGCACCCCACCTCAGGACATCGACGCTGAGATGTCCGTTTTGGGGTCCATGATGCTCTCCAAGGAAGCTATTGCCGATGTCACCGAAGAAATTCGAGGGACGGATTACTACAAGCCCGCTCACGAAATCATCCACAACACGATCATTGATCTGATGGGGCGCGGAGAACCCGCAGATGCCGTGACGGTGGTAGGCGAACTCCAAAGGCAGGGCGACCTGTCCAGGGTGGGCGGGGCCTCGTATATCCATTCGATTATTGCTGCAGTTCCTACCGCGGCAAACGCCGGCTACTACGCGCGAATTGTTAAGGAGCGCGCGATCTTGCGTCGACTGGTGACTGCGGGAACACGAGTTGTTCAGCTGGGTTACGCAGATGCCGGTTGTGACGTCGATGAGATCGTTGACCAGGCGCAGGCTGAGATCTTCGCAGTCGCCGAACGCCAGTCGCAAACTGACTATGTGTCGATGGCAGAGATGTCAGAGAACATTCTGGGCGAACTGGAGCAGATTGAACTCAATCAGGGCAAGCTCGCTGGTGTGCCCACGGGATTCGTTGACCTTGATCGAATGACCGGTGGCCTGCGAGGTGGGCAGATGATCATTGTCGCGGCCCGTCCCGCAATGGGTAAGTCGACTTTGGCTCTGGACTTTTGCCGTTCGGCCTCGATTAAACACGGAATTACCTCGATCATCTTCTCGCTGGAAATGTCGCAAAACGATATTGCGATGCGCATGCTTTCCGCTGAGTCTTCAGTGTTTATGAGCAAGATGATGAAGGGCGAAATGACCGAGCGTGACTGGCGAAAGGTCTCTGAAACAACCGGCAAGATTTCCGAGGCTCCGATTTTTGTTGATGACTCGGCGAACGTCACCATGACGGAAATTCGTTCAAAGTGTCACCGCCTCAAGCAACAGCACAATCTGGGCCTCGTTGTTGTCGACTACCTGCAGCTGATGACAACGGGTAAGCAGGTTGAATCTCGACAGCAGGAAGTTTCAGTTCTGTCGCGAAACCTCAAGCTTCTTGCGAAGGACCTCGATATTCCAGTTGTTGCTGTCGCCCAGCTGAACCGTGGTCCCGAAGCGCGAACCGACAAGAAGCCGATGATGAGTGACCTGCGTGAATCCGGTTCGCTGGAACAGGACGCGGATATCATCATGCTCTTGCATCGTCCCGAATACTACAATTCTGAAGATCGTCCGGGTGAAGCCGATATTATTTTGGCCAAGCATCGTAACGGTGAAACGGGAACTATCCGTGTGCTTTTCCAGGGGCACATGGCACGCTTTGCGAACTTTACTTCGCGCGAAGAACCTGTGTAGTTTGAAGAGTCAGGAGGGATATGTACGACTTAAACGCTTTCACGCCTGCACAAGCGGCTGATCCCTCTTTACCTGCCGAACTGATTGCTCAACTTGCCGCCGCACGCCCTGACCTGCATGCCGTGCTCTTGGAAAATCCCAGCATGTACCCGCAGCTGCGCCAGTGGATTATTGATACGAATGCTCAGCGCGAGCCCCAGTTCGTCTACGGTTCGGGAGTTGCTGCGCCAAGTGGAGCATTTCCCTCGCAGCCTCAAGCTGACTACTTCCCAGTCCCCGGAAGCGGCCCTGCGCCGCAGACTCAGGTCTTGCCGCAGAGCGACGCGCCGGTCCCAGGACAGTACGCCTCGGCGCAGGTTCAGGCGCCGGCCTCGGCAGTGGAGGAAGCGGTGGACTGGAGCTGGGCACAACCGCGCCAAAGCGGGCCACTTCAAGACCTCGAGGCCTTTGCGAATGGAAAGCGCGTGCGCGAGCCCGGACAGGGAAGGGGCGGGTCCGCTCTTGCGTGGGGAATTGGGGCCTTTATAACGCTCTGCGCGGGTGTGATCGCTATTGTTTGGAGCGGCGTACTTTAAGCAGACCGTCCACGCTGAGCAAGGCCAATGCAACCCATACGATGCCGGTTGCAATCCAGCGCGTGGGCTCCATGTGCTCGTGGAAGATATACACGCCGATGATCAGCTGAATGCTGGGCGAGATGTACTGCAAGAACCCCAGAAGGCCAAGAGGTAGGCCCTGGGAGGCTTTGGCGAAAGTGAGCAGCGGGATGACGGTGAGGATTCCCGAACCAATCAGAAGAGCCAAGTGAAGCTGCCAGGACATGGCTCCGTCTCCCGAGCGAGCAAGCGCATGGAAAGAAGTCGCTTGGTGCGCGGCAAGGTAGATGTAGTAACCCAGAAGAATTGGGATGACCACGGCAGTTTCGATCGTCATTCCATCAAGGGGACGGACCTTGAGCGCGACCTGTTTCTTCACAAGGGAATACAGGCCAAATGATGCGGGTAAGGCCAGCGAGATCCACGGCAAGCGCCCAAGGCCGACAATAATGACCGCAACAGCGATCACACCCAAAACTAATGCGACGCCCTGAAGGCGCGAGATTTTCTCGCGCAGGACGATCATGCCCAGCGCAACGGTCAGCAGGGGGTTGATGTAATAGCCAAGTGCGGCGTCGGTCGTGTGTCCAATGAGCACCGCGTATATATAGGTCGTCCAGTTGATGACGACAAGGAATCCCGCTGCGACCAGAGGCCATGCGATCGAGGGGTCGTGGACAATGCGCCACACTCGCGGCAGTGAGCGGGTCAAGGCCAAGGCGATGAAGCACGCAAGGAAAGCCCACAGTGCGCGATGGACGATGATTTCAAGGGAACCTGCTGGATCAAGCAGGTGGAAATAGAGCGGGAAGAAACCCCATAAGACATGGGTACCAATACCTAGTGCAAGGTACTTACCGAAGTGCTCGTGTCGTGTGGGATGTTCGCTGGCCATAAATGCAGGGTATCGGTTTGGGGGTAGTGGTGCCCGGTGGTGAAGGGGCGAAGAAGGTGTTCTTCGACCGCCTTGACCACCGGGTATTCCGGCTTTAAGTAACGAGGCCGAGGCCGCGCAGCAGTGAGCGCGTTACTAGCGCTGAACGCGAGCACCGCCTCCGGCGACTAGCCTTTCGACTTCCTGAAGTGAGGCCATTGAAGTGTCGCCGGGAGTAGTCATAGCGAGTGCGCCGTGTGCGGCACCGTATTCGACTGCACGAGAGACATCGCCGAACTCCATGAGTCCGTAGATGAGGCCCGAGGCGAAGGAATCGCCGCCACCAACACGGTCAAGGATTTCCAGACCGTCACGCTGGGTCGCCTGGGCAAATCCTGTTTCGCGATCCCAAGCGATTGCGCCCCAGTCGTTCACGGTTGCGGTCTGAACTTGGCGCAGGGTTGTCGCGATGACCTGGAAGTTCGGGTAAGCGGCCTGAACCTGGTTGATCATCGCCTTGAAGGAATCAATCTGAAGGTTGGTGAGGTTTTCGTAGGTACCTTCGACCTAGAAGCCAAGAGAGGCGGTGAAGTCTTCTTCGTTGCCGATCATGACATCGACATACTGAGCAAGCTCTCGGTTGACTTCGCGGGCCTTTTCGATGCCTCCGATGCCCTTCCAGAGGGAGGGGCGGTAGTTGAGGTCATAAGAAACGATGGTGCCGTGGCGCTTTGCGGCCTGCATTGCAGCCTTTGCGACCTCAGCGGAGTTTTCTGAAAGGGCCGCAAAAATGCCGCCGGTGTGGAGCCAACGGACACCGAGGGTACCGAAGAGGTGGTCCCAATCCACTTCCGAGGCCTTCATTTGCGAGATTGCGGTGTGTCCACGGTCGGAGGTGCCCAATGCGCCTCGGACACCGAAACCGCGCTCGGTGAAATTCAGGCCGTTGCGCGCTGCTCGACCCACTCCATCGGACTCAACCCACTGAATGAACTGGGTATCAAGACCGGAGGTGAGGATCAGATCTTCAAGCAGGCGGCCAACCTCATCGTGAACCAAGGACGTGACGATTGCTCCGCGCTTACCAAAGCAGCGTCGAAGGCCTCGAGCAACGTTGTATTCTCCGCCGCCTTCACTGGCGCGGAAAGAACGGGCGGTACGCACTCGACCCTCACCCGGATCGAGGCGAAGCATCACTTCACCCAGGGAGACGATGTCGTAGGTGCATTCTGATGAAGGACGAAGGTTCAGGCTCATCGACCGCACTCCTTTGCAATTTGGGAAGCTTCAGCGGAAAGGGAGGCGATGGTGTCCCACGCTTCTTCTTCAACAAGGTTCTTCTTGACCATCCACGAACCACCGCAAGCCGCGATCTGCGGGACTGCAAGGTATTCGGAGAGATTGGAGGCGGAAACGCCGCCGGTAGGAACGAAGCGCAGGCCGGGGAAGACTGCGGCATAAGACTTAATGGCGGGAATGCCACCCATGATGTTGGCGGGGAAGAATTTAACGACATCGAGGCCGAGTTCCAGTGCCGCCATGATGAGCGTCGGATCGGGGCAGGCGGGAAGGACGGGAACGTCTGCTTCTTGGCAGAAACGAACGACATCTGCAGAGAAACCGGGAGAAACGATGTAGCGAGCACCGGCTTCGATTGCTGCCTGTGCTTGCTTGGGGTTCAGAACGGTTCCCGCACCAACGACAAGACCTTCGATCTGGGACATTTCGGCGATTGCCTGGGGTGCGGCAGCAGTGCGGAAAGTGACTTCAGCGGTGGTGATTCCGCCCTTGAGCAGTGCGTGTCCGACCTGGACGCCCTGCTGCGCACTTTCAACGACGACGACCGGCATGACCGGGTTCGCGGCCAGGATCTCATTGAGTGACACTGTTACTCCTTGGGGTGTGAGGTTTGTGGATGACGGTTTCCGCGTGTTCTACGGGCGGAGCGGAAGTGTGGTGATTTCGGCAAGCTGGGCGTTGGCAATGCTGTTCGTGATGAGGGCAGCAAGGTCGTGGAGCCGCTCATGGCTGCAACGCTCGATAGGCATGGTTATTGATACAGCCATGCGTGGCTGACCGGAAACTAATACGGGGACTCCGACGCAGGCGATTCCGGGCTCGTTTTCTTCAATTTCAATCGCGTATCCGTGGGTGCGTACGCGGTCGATTTCATCTTCGAGGCGCTGCCTGAGTTGGTCTTTTGGCGAATCTACTGCGGCGATCCATGCGTCGAGGTCGATTGCTCCAGGATGTGAGCCGATCATTGCCCGACCAAGGGATGTTGTTGCGGCAGGAATGCGCCTACCTACTTGGGACCAGACGCGAACTGCGCGGTCGGGTTCAACTTTGTCGAGGTAGACAACATGACGTCCCGCAAGCTGGCCGAGGTGGACAAGCTCATTGGCCTCTTCGCTGATTTGGGTGAGGACTGGGTGCAGGGTGGTTGATAGGTGTTCGGAGGAATTCCACCAGTGGGCGATGAGTGCGGAGGTGGCCCCGAGATGGTAGTAACCACGCTCATCTTGTTCGACCCAGTTGCGTTCGCGCAGGGTAGCCAGCGTGTGGTGCAGGCTGGATTTGTTCATTGAGAGTGCGTCGGATAGCTCAGCCAGACTTTGGCCAGTGGAGCTGGGCCGAGCCATGTATTCGATGATGCGGAGTGCCTTATCGACAGAGGCGATGGTTGTGGAGCGCTTTTCCGTTGGCTTGGAATTGGGAGATGTTGATGATCTCTCCGCCATTGCTGCCTCCTTGCATGGGCGATTCACGAACATTGTGAGCGATTTTCTGAAACGCATGTTTTACGATGCGAAATTAGCTTCAGCGTACTACGACTTAGGTCACTTTGTGAAGTAGCGTCCATATTGTGCAGGTCACAGGTCGAGTCGTGTTGACGTTCTTGCGAATAGTCATGTAGCGTTTCGATTGATTGAAACGAGGGTTTCAGGATCTGAAATTCTTAGGTCTGTCTCAACAGAGAGGGCAAGCAATGAAGCTTGGATTGGAAAGCCTGCACAGCGATGAATTAGCACAGGCTGGAATTACCCTTCCCGCCTTCGACGTTCCAGCGATGCGCACTGCCGCACATGAAAGTCCGCGCTGGATGCACTTTGGACCGGGAAATATCTTCCGTGTGTACATTGCGCGGCTAGCACAAGATCTGATGAACCAGGGCGAAGATCAGTGCGGCATCAGCGCAGTCGTTCCGCTTGCCCCAGTAGAACTTGACCACCAGCTGGCCGCCTTCGACCTGCTCACCTTGGGGGTAACGCTCCACGCCAGCGGCCAAACTGACTTCAATGTCATCGGCTCACTGAGCGAAGGCCTCGCCTATCAGCGTGAAGACGACTTTGCGCGGACGGTCGAAATCGCCACCAATCCGACGCTCCAAATCATCTCCTTCACCATTACCGAAAAGGGATACCAGCTAACCAAGCTCGATGGCAGCTACCAGGACGGATTCCTTGCGGATCTTGAAAAGGATCCTCGTGAGCAAATGAGCAACACCATGGCTATGGTGACCGGCCTGCTCTACCACCGCTATCTTGCAGGCGGCGCGCCCGTTGCGATGATGTCTTGCGATAACTTCTCTCACAACGGCGATATTCTGCGCCGTTCGGTGACGACGGTTGCCTCCGAATGGAACAAGCGCGGCAAGGTTCCCGCGGAATTCCTCGCATGGCTGGAAGATGAAACAAAGGTTTCTTTCCCGATCTCCGTCATCGATAAGATCACCCCACGTCCTGCTCAGGCCATTGCAGATCGCTTGACGGACATGGGATTCACCGACATGTCCCTGGATACCTCAACGCGCACGCCGCTTGCAGGATTCGTCAATACCGAGCCTGCCGAATACCTGGTTGTCGAAGATCGTTTCCCCAACGGACGTCCGGCACTTGAGAAGGTTGGTGTGTACTTTACTGACCGTGACACCTGTGATCGCTTCGAGCACATGAAGGTCACCACCTGCCTGAACCCGCTGCACACTGCGCTCGCGGTTACCGGTGTTCTTCTGCGCGAAACAACCATCGACGCTGAGATGAAGGACCCGGCTCTCCACGGCCTCGTCCATCAACTGGGATGGAATGAGGGACTGCCCGTCGTCGTCAATCCCGGAATTGTCGCCCCCGAAGACTTCCTGCGTGAAGTTGAAGAAGAGCGCTTCCCCAACGCGTTCCTCGGCGATACCCCCCAGCGTATTGCCATGGATACCTCGCAGAAGCTGCCAATCCGCTTTGGCGAGACCATCAAGGCTTACCTGGCACACCCCGAGCTGGATCTGGGATCGCTCACGGCAATTCCCTTCGTCTTTGCCGCATGGTGCCGCTATCTCATGGGTATCGCAGACGATGGGGCACCGGTTGAGCTGTCTTCCGATCCGCTTCTCGATGAGCTCATGCCCTTTGTTGCGACCGTTCGACTCGGAGACGCCGAAAGCGCCGAAGGTGCACTTCGTCCGATTCTTTCTCGACCCGAAATCTTCGGAGTCGACCTGTACACCACCCCCTTGGCCGCTAAGGTCGAGGACCTCTTCACTCAGATGATCGCCGGACCCGGAGCGGTTCGCGAGCTACTCAACAAGGAGTTTGCACGATGAAAATGACATTCCGTTGGTACGGCAGCCAGGCTGATCCGATTCCCCTCCAGTACATCAAGCAGATCCCCGGAGCTACCGGACTCATGGGCGCGATGGACTGGATCCCCGTGGGTGAAGTTTGGTCTGAAGAGGAAATTAAGAAGTTCGTCGACGAAGTCCACGCCGCAGGCCTGGAAGTCGAGGTCATCGAGTCGGTCAACGTTCACGAAGACATCAAGCTCGGTAAGCCCACTCGCGATAAGTACATCGAGAACTACTGCAAGACCCTGGAAAACCTGGCTAAGTACGGCATCAAGGTCGTGGTCTACAACTTCATGCCCGTTTTCGACTGGCTGCGCACCGAGCTCAACCACGTCAATCCTGACGGATCCACCTGCCTGTACTACGACCACAAGGTCCTTGAGGGCATGACTCCGCAGGATATCGTCAAGGCGACCTTGGATGGTTCCGAGTTCTCGCTGCCCGGTTGGGAGCCTGAGCGTATGGCTCACCTTGACGAGGTCATGGCTGAGTACACCGCGATGACTGAAGACCAGCTGCGTGAGAATTACCGCTACTTCCTGCAGGGGATCGTCCCCACCTGTGAACGTGTTGGTATCCGCATGGCAGTTCACCCGGACGATCCGGCATGGCCGTTGTTTGGGATTCCTCGCATCTGCAACACCGAATCCGACCTGGAAAAGATCGTTGAGCTGGTTGATTCCGCAGCGAACTCGCTGTGTGTCTGC
>CALIEP010000095.1 GCA_938022345.1 uncultured Actinomyces sp. | reverse complement strand
GGTTTTTCTTCAGCTTTGTTGCGCTATTGCTTTATTCCTGGCTCTACCGCAAGCTTCCCCGGAAACGTATCTTTGATTACATCATCATTCATGGTGCTGGACTTAGGGGAGAGGAGCCGACACCTCTGCTCAGAGGGCGAATCGATCAAGCTGTGGAGCTTTGGAAAGCGCAGGGCTCGCATGCGATCCTTGTTCCCTCGGGTGGGCAGGGGAGTGATGAGGTCATTTCCGAAGCTGAAGCCATGTCCCGCTATTTAACTGCACGTGGTGTCCCGCAGGATTCAATTCTTCTTGAAGATCACTCGACAACAACCCTGGAGAACCTTCTCTTCGCCAAGCATCTTTTGGATGCGCAAGGGTTAGGAACATACCGCTGCGCCTTCGTCACCTCTGACTACCATGTCTTCCGCACAGCACTCTATGCTTCAAAAGTTGGACTTAAGGGTGACGGTATCGGTTCGAAGACAACTGGCTATTACTTTCCGACAGCATTTATCCGCGAATTTATTGCTATTACAAAGGAACACTAGCTACCCTACGTCATCATTACGATGATCTGGGCAGCCAGTGTTCTTGCGCCGTATTTAGGTCACCTACTGGGGATCCTTTTTCCCAATCAGTAGGATGGCGTACTCAGTGAGCGGCAGCGATACTTTCGCGGGCCTGTGCTGCAATGTTCTCAGGCGTGAATCCGTACTTCTCAAAGAGTCGGGCACCGTCCACAGACTCGCCAAAGTGTTCAAGCGAGACGATCCGTCCGGCTTCGCCAACCCAGCGGTACCAAGGAAGCGCAATCCCGGCCTCGACAGCCACACGGGCGCGGACCGCCGAGGGGAGGACCGACTCACGGTAGGCCTCGTCCTGGCTCTCAAACCACTCAAGGCACGGAACCGAGACAACGCGCGAAGCAATTCCCTCAGCCTTCAGCAGGCGATGAGCCTCCAAAGTAGGCGCTACCTCTGAACCCGTGGCCATGAAAATAACCTCGGGAGTGTCTTCACAATCGGCAAGAATGTAGGCACCGCGGGCAACACCTTGAGCATCAGCAAGCTCGTTTCCTTCGCCACGGGCGGGATTAGGAAGATTCTGTCGGCTTAAGACCAAAGCTGCAGGATGATGCTGCTCGAGAATGTTCTTCCATGCCTGGACGGTCTCAGCAGCATCCGCAGGACGAATCACTGCGAGATTCGGAATCGCGCGGTAGGAAGCAAGATGTTCGATTGGCTGGTGTGTAGGTCCGTCTTCGCCAACACCGATTGAATCATGCGTCCAAACATAGGTGACGGGAAGGTCCATAAGAGCGGCAAGGCGAACCGCGCCGCGCATGAAGTCCGAGAACACGAAGAAAGTACCACCATACACGCGGGTGAGACCATCAGCTGCGATACCGTTCATCGCGCAGGCCATTGCAAATTCGCGAATACCAAAGTGGAGGTTACGGCCGTATGGATCAGCTTCAAAGGAACGCGAGTAGGTTCCTTCCGGGAGGAATGACGTGAATCCATTGAGGAAGGTGTTATTTGACCCACCGAGGTCAGCGGAGCCACCCCAAAGTTCAGGAAGCACCGGTGCGATAGCGTTCAGTACCTTTCCCGAGGCCGAGCGGGTTGCGATTGCCTTTCCCGCCGGGAATTCGGGGAGCGCCTTCTCCCAGTCTTCCGGAAGTTCACCCTGCAGAAGGCGCTCAAGAAGAGCCGCTCGCTGCGGATTTGCTTCCTTCCACTCTTCGAAACGCTGATCCCATTGGGCGCGCAGTGTCTGTGCACGCTGAGCAAATTGCCTGCGTGAATGCGCAACGGCCTCTTCATCTACGGCAAAGTGAGCATCCGGATCGGCTCCCAATGCACTCTTTAAACCGCGAAGTGCCTCTTCACCGAGCTTGGCACCGTGGATTCCCCCGGTATTAGATTTTTCGGGAGTGGGCCATCCGATAATCGTCCGAAGCGCAATGATTGACGGTTGTTCAGTGTTCTCACGCGCGGCTGCCAAAGCCTCGTCCAAGGCCTGAACGTCTTCGACGTAGGAGCCATCCTCACTCAACCAGTCCACACGTTGAATGTGCCAGCCGTAGGACTCGTAGCGCTTGAGAACATCCTCGCTGAATGCGATATCGGTGTCGCCTTCGATCGAAATGCGGTTATCGTCCCATAAAACAATGAGATTGCCGAGCTTTTGTGTTCCCGCAAGAGACGAAGCCTCCGCAGAAACACCTTCTTGAAGACACCCGTCACCGGCAATGACATACACGCAATGATCAAAAATCGACTGACCATGAGGAGTGTCGGGATCGAGAAGACCGTGGGTAAAACGCTCCGCCATTGCGAAACCAACGGCAGAAGCAAGGCCGGTTCCCAACGGTCCCGTTGTGAGCTCAACTCCCGGGGTATGCCCAAACTCGGGGTGTCCGGGAGTGAGTGCGCCTTCGGTACGCAGGGCTTTCAGGTCCTCAAGTTCGACGCCCATTCCCGCAAGATAGAGCTGCAGGTATTGAGTCAGTGAAGAATGGCCCGATGAAAGAATGAAACGATCGCGGCCCAACCAGTGCGGGTCTGACGGGTCAAGGTGAAGGTGACGCTGGTAGAGCGCATACGCCGCAGGAGCAAGAGAAATCGCTGCTCCCGGGTGTCCATTTCCGACACGTTCAACTGCATCAGCGGCAAGAATTTTAGCGGTGGAAATAGCGCGGCTATCGAGCTTATTCCAAGACGCGGGCACGATTGGACCTCCTGGCAATCGGTAAGATGGCTTCCCTGCAGGGTTAAGTGTAGCCGCTCGCCGCGCTCGAACAGCGAATATGCGGCAAATCAGTTGGGCGCAAATACAATGACCCCGTGGCTAAACAAATGGAGCGTGTTCAGGAAGAATGGCTCATTTTCCTGAGTGTAGAGAAGGGTGCATCCCCGCATACTGTCTCCAACTACCGACGCGACGTACGAAAATATTGTGCTTTCCAAGAAGCACACGGCATTGAAGATTGCGATCAGATCACTGAGAGTTCGATTGAAGACTTTCTTGCGTCACTCAATGAGGCAAAGGACGGACATGCTGCAGCACCGTCCTCCGTGGCGCGCGCATTAGCGGCAATTCGTTCCTTCCACAAATACGCACTTCGAGAAGGCCTCAGTACTCAAGATCCCAGCGCCCACGTTCGTGTTCCTCAAGTCGGCGAACACCTTCCAAAAGCTCTAACAGTCGAGCAAGTCGAAGCCTTGCTTGAGGCAGCGGGCAGCGGAGATGATCCGCGTTCGCTTCGTGATCGAGCCCTGCTCGAGACCCTCTACGCAACGGGTGCCCGCGTCAGCGAGGCCGTTTCAATGGCGATCGATGACCTAGATCTTAATGAAGAGCTTCCGATTATTCGTCTGTTTGGAAAAGGACGTAAGGAACGACTTGTTCCCTTGGGATCTATGGCGAAACAGGCTCTTGAAGCCTATCTCGTGCGCGCGCGCCCCTTTTTTTCTTCAAAAGGGAAAGGGCGTCCTAACGTCTTCCTCAACAATAGGGGAGGCGCGCTTTCACGTCAGTCTGCTTGGGACATCATTCAACGCGCGGCAACTCGCGCGCAGCTTGAGGTCTCCGTTTCTCCACACACCTTGCGGCATTCCTTTGCCACACATTTATTAGAAGGCGGAGCGAATATTCGCGACGTGCAGGAATTGCTTGGGCACTCCTCTGTCTCAACGACGCAAATTTATACCAAGGTGACGATCGCGACCCTCAAAGAAATGTACCGAACTGCCCATCCGCGCGCGCAGCTTGATCCACGTGATATCGCAACCTCAGCCTCGGACTCCCAATAAGACAAGTGTGCGGACAAGATAGGCGGGGTAGGGCGGAATTGTATGGAGCAATGCACTAAGATGGAGAGCGTGACGAATCCATCTCAGCCAACGCTTACCGGGGATCTTCCTGCCAACGAAGAAAATGATTTCCCCGTCCCGGCACCACTGACCGGGCATGGACCCGCACGCATTATTGCGATGTGTAATCAAAAAGGTGGGGTTGGAAAGACAACGACAACCATCAATCTTGCAGCATCGCTCGCTGAATATGGACGTCGTGTTCTCATTGTTGACTTTGATCCTCAAGGCGCCGCATCTGTTGGCCTGGGCATCAATACCCTGGAGTTGGAACACACAATCTATAACCTCCTGATGAATCCGAAGGAAGATATTCATCAGGCCCTGTGCCACACCTCAATTCCCGGCCTCGATATCGTGCCTGCGAATATCGATCTTTCGGCCGCCGAAGTTCAGCTGGTTAACGAGGTTGCGCGTGAATCAGCGCTCTCGCGTGTTCTTCGACCAGTTGTCGATGATTACGACGTGATTCTCATTGACTGCCAACCTTCACTTGGACTACTCACCGTCAATGCCTTGACCGCTGCACACGGCGTCATTGTTCCCATGGAAGCTGAGTTCTTCGCGCTGCGCGGTGTCGCATTACTGGTCGAGACCATTGAAACAGTGCGCGATCGAATTAATCCGCGCCTGAAGATCGATGGAATCCTTGCGACGATGGTCGATACCCGTACCTTGCACTCGCGTGAGGTTTTGGAACGACTTGACGAGGCCTTCGGTGACCTTGTTTTCACAACACGGATTGCGCGTACTGTGAAGTTCCCCGATGCTTCAGTCGCGACAGTGCCAATTACCAGCTACGCGCCGAACCACCCGGGCGCGCGTTCCTACCGACGTTTGGCCAGGGAGATCATCGCGCGTGGAGATGTCGCCTGAATATGACGGGACTCAAGCGGCACTTGATGATTTTCAAGTCTCGCTTGAAGTCTTCGAAGGTCCTTTTGACCTTCTGCTCCAATTGATCTCTCGGAAGAAGCTCGATATCACTCAGGTTGCCCTCGCTGAAGTGACCGATGAGTTTATTGCACATATGCGAGCCTTTCCTGATCTTTCACGGACCAGTGAGTTCCTCGTCGTAGCGGCGACTCTATTGGATATGAAGGCAGCGCGTTTGCTTCCTGATTATGAAGAGGAATCCTCACTCAGTAGCGAAGACCTTGAAGCACGTGACCTGCTCTTTAGCCGTCTGCTTCAATATCGGGCATTCAAACTCGCGTCAGGTCAGATCGCTCAACAACTCGAAGCCTATGTGGGTTTAATTCCGCGCAGTGTTGCGCTTGAACCTCAATTCACTCGGCTTCTTCCGGAACTTCGATGGGAAGTTGGCGCTGAGGATCTTGCTCGTGCATGCGCCGACGCGCTCAGCGCCCAGCCACCGACTGTCGAAGTGACGCACCTCCATTCAGCTGCAGTCCCGGTCGCTCAGGAAGCAAAGGTCGTGATCGCATACCTAAGCGCTCATGGCCATGCAACCTTTTCTCAGCTCATCTCGGACGCGCGTGATACGGCTGTTGTTGTCTCGCGTTTCCTCGCTATCTTAGAGTTGTACAGGCGCCGAGCTATTGAGTTCCAGCAGGAAGAGGCTCTTTCAACACTGGAACTCGTATGGAATGGAAATGACCCAAAGGTCGATGAATGGGAGGAGGACGTATGAGCGATGCACTTGATCTTGCTGAGACTCAACTTCTCTTCGCTCCCATCGAAGCAATTTTGATGGTTGTCGATCAGCCAGTTACGGCGCAACAGCTTGCTGGTGTTCTCAATGTGTCAGCTGAAGATGTCGAGCACGTGCTTGAGGCACTCTCCGCGCAATACAGTGGACACTCTGGTGGCCGTGAACATGGCTTTGAACTTCGGCGTCTAGGCGGAGGATGGCGGATTTATTCCGCTCCTCGCTGGGAGTCGCTTGTGTCCCAGTTTATTGTTGGGTCGGGACAATCTAAACTGTCACAAGCTGCTCTGGAAACACTTGCGGTTATCGCCTATCGTCAGCCGATCTCGCGTGCGAGGATCTCTCAAATTCGCGGCGTGAATGTTGATGCGGTGGTTCGAACCTTGTGTGCACGTGAACTCATTGAGGAAGTTGGCCAATCTTCTTCTGGGGCTCGTTTGTATGGAACGACCCAAGTATTTCTTGAACGAATGGGAATGAATTCCCTTGACGAATTGGCACCATTAGCCCCCTACCTTCCGGCTTCGGACGAGCTGGACGAACTTGAGGAGACACTGTGAGAAACGATTCCTATAGTGAAGACGGTATTCGCCTACAAAAGGTACTCTCACGTGCGGGGGTAGCTTCTCGACGGGCAGCAGAAGAGCTTATTGCTCAAGGCCGTGTTTCAGTTGACGGCAAGGTGGTTCGCGGTCAAGGCATGCGTGTTGACCCCAGGCGTCAAGCAATCCATGTCGATGGAAAGCGGATTATTCTGGAAGAGAACCGCCCGATCGTCATGGCTGTCAATAAGCCTGTTGGTATGGTTTCGACCATGTCAGACCCGGAGGGACGTCCGACGCTAGCGGATCTTCTTGCTGATTACCCAGAACGTCTGTATCACGTGGGCCGTTTGGATATCGATACTTCTGGGCTGCTTTTGCTGACGAATGATGGTGAGCTAGCAAACCGACTGACCCACCCCTCTTACGAAATTCCGAAGACCTATATCGCACGTGTTCACGGCGAGGTTAAGCCGGGTGTCCGTCGTCGTTTGCTCGAAGGCGTGGAATTGGAAGATGGTCCGATTGCGGTTGATTCTTTCCGCACCATGGAAACTTACGGTGATATCACGACTGTTGAAATCATCGTCCACGAAGGACGTAACCGTCTTGTCCGCCGTTTGATGGATGAGGTCGGTTACCCAGTTCGCGAGCTCGTTCGTACGAAGTTTGGCCCCATTCGCCTCGAACACCTACAACCTGGAACGATGCGTCGCGTCAAGGGACCGCAGCTTGCCGCTCTCTATGACGCGGTTGGTTTGTGAGTCCTGTGCCATCACTCGTGAGTACAACCCGAGGCCCCGTTCTGATTATCGGAACGGGTCTTTTGGGCACCTCTCTTGCACTTGCACTTCGTAGTGGGGGAGTCGAGGTTTTTCTTCGTGATTCCTCACCAACGGCTGGACGCTTAGCGCAGGATTTGGGCGCTGGAACTCTGATCGGTCCGGATGATCACTGCTCGCCGTCGTTGGTCATTGTGTCAACGCCTCCTGACGTTGCTGATATCTGTGTTGTGGATGCCTTGATTCGATATCCCGAGGCCGTCGTCAGCTACGTTGCTTCCGTAAAGTTGGCTGTCCTTGAGGGAGTTGTCGAGGAATCAGAGCGCCGCGGCCTCGATATCACGAGCCGCTACGTAGGTTCTCATCCGATGGCGGGTCGCGAGCGTAGTGGTGCAGGCGCTGCAGATGCAGATCTTTTCTATGGCAGGCCATGGGTGATTGTTCCTAGCCCAACTTCATCTCCTGATGCAGTGATGCGGATTCGTTCGCTTGCGGGGGATGTGGGAGCCTTTCCCATTGAGATGGATGCTTCGACGCATGATCAATCCGTTGCGTTAATTTCTCACGTACCCCAATTGGTCTCCTCAATACTGGCTGCTCGGCTTGCTGATGCCCCTGTTTCGGCGCTTTCGCTTTCCGGACAGGGTCTTCGGGATACAACTCGAATCGCCGCCTCCGATCCTCGTTTGTGGACTGCTATTTTGGCGGGCAATGCTGGCCCCGTTGTCAAGGTGTTAAAGGATATTCGCGGCGATCTTGATGATCTGATTTCGCATTTGGATGCCGCTGCGCACGAAGGCCCACTTGAAGGCGGAAGCGTTGGAGCTGTCTATCGAGTGATGGATCAGGGCAATAGGGGAGTCGCGCGGATTCCGGGTAAACACGGTGGGGCACCGACCCGCTACGTCGTTCTCGATGTGTTTGTTCCTGATACTGCTGGCTCTCTCTGTCGGCTTTTCGCTGATCTCGGTGAGATCGGTGTGAATATTGAAGATTTCGCCCTTGAACACTCTGCCGGCGCTCAAATGGGTGTCGCTCGCCTCAGTCTCGATCCATCGATCGTTGCTTCGACCATTTGCCAGCTGCAGGAACGCGGGTGGAATACCGGAAGTGGAGATTAATAGTGTCTGATGCTCATTCCCCTCACGGCTTGACGATTGCAATTGATGGGCCTGCAGGTTCTGGTAAATCCACGATTGCCAAGTTGCTTGCTCGTCGCCTGGGTATTGGTTACCTCGATACCGGGGCGATGTATCGATCATTGACTCTTATTGCCTTAGAGTCTGGCGTTGATTTAGATGATCACGACGCTGTTGCTGCTTTGCTTCCTTCTCTTGATCTTCACGCGGATTCGAATCCTGATGATCCTCATTTCTTTGTTGGAAACCGTGAGGTTACTTCGTTAATCCGATCCTCCACCGTTTCCGAGGCCGTCTCTAAGATCTCCACGAACCTTTTAGTTCGCGCTTGGATGGTCGAGCATCAGCGTCAACGCATGGCCGAAGCTAGTGCTAACGGAAGTGGAATGGTGGCGGAAGGACGCGATATCACCACCGTTGTATACCCTGAGGCCGATTTGAGAGTCTTGCTTGCTGCTTCACCGCTTGCGCGTATGAAGAGGAGGGCTAAGGAGTTATTTGGTGATGACAGCCCTGAAAGCCTAGAAAGGGTTCGTTCTCAGATTGTTGATCGTGATGCCGCTGATTCAACTGTCAGCGAATTTACGAATCCGGGTCCTGGAATTGAGCTGGTTGATACCTCGGATCTTGATATCGACGGGGTCTTGGAGGCGGTTATTTCGCTTCTCCCTGCAGGCATGAGTGGGAAGCACAACTGAATGTGACGGGGGTCGCCGTACTCAATTGGAATTTTCGGTGGTACTTGGGCTAAACTATCCGAGTCGCTAAAATTTAGGTGATCAAACGGGCTGTGGCGCAGTTTGGTAGCGCACTTGACTGGGGGTCAAGGGGTCGTGGGTTCAAATCCCGCCAGCCCGACAGTTAATCAGGATCGGTTTTCCGATCCTGGTTTTTTCATTTTCAGCGACCTTTTCGCGTGAAGTTTTACGTCCAATTGACGGCTCTAGCTTTCACTCTGATCTCAGCCAAAACGGCTGCGCAATTCCTACGAACTGTGAGATGTTCACGCATATTCAACGAAAATTACTGAAGAAATGCTGTGAATGAGTGCACTTTATGCTGTTACGCATGTGATAAATGTGTATAGTGTTACGAAAGTGACTAACCATCATCACTGACGGAGTTTATCTATGCGAGTAGTTTCCCTGACAGCAAGTGCTGCATTCTTAAGCCTTGTGTTCCCACAAGGAACAGCCTTGGTGAATGCGCCTACTGGCGATCAGCAGCTCGCCCTCACAGGGACGACAACAAGTAGCGAACGGCCCGTACAAAAGATCACTCTCACGCGTTCGCAAGGTGAACCTACCCGCGTTGCCCAGGCAGGCCTCGAGAATGTCGGAATTGGAAACGGACATTCTTTAAAACGTTTCTCACGCACCACACTGCAGTCCCAGGGCACATCTTCTTTTGATCCTAGTGATAATGCAGCAATCTTGACTGAGCCCATCTCTGTCAATCCTTTCATGGTCACTGGTTTGTCCTGGAGTGGGCAATCCATGCTTTCTGCCAATACCCAGATGTTTATTCGGGTTCGCGAGAATGGCCGGTGGAGCCAGTGGTACCTCACTGATAATGATGGGGGAGCGGGAAAAGATCACGCTGATGGTACTGAAGCGCGCGGTGGTACTGATCCTTTCATTACCGCGGGAGCAGACGCGATTCAGATTCGCGTAACTGGAGACGAAAAGGATCTTCCAGCTGATCTCGAAGTCGCAATGATTCCCGATAACCCGCAGGGTGAAACAACTGTGGCAGAAGACGATGTTGTGACAACCGCTGCAGAAGGCACAGATATTAACCCAGAGTCCGTGCAGGCCGAAGGGAGCCATTTAACTTCGCTTATTCAGCCTGATCAGAACGCTGAGGCTGACAGTAATAGCGCAGTGCCTGAAGCTGGATCGCCATCTTCTGCGTCAAGTGGGGACACTTACGAGGAGGCAACAGAGTCTGTTTATCCGGGAGTCGGTAGTGGAAGCGCAATCGGTCGCAGCGGCGCACAGCTCAGTCGTGCTTTCCCCGCAACCGTTCAGCCCAACGGGCTACCCGTTGCTGTAACCAGCAGGAGTGGTTGGGGAGCGGATGAATCCTACCTTGACTGGGATCCGGAGTATTTTGCAGCGAGCCATGTCGTTGTTCACCACACTGCGGGCACGAACAACTACACAATGGATCAATCAGCATCGATTGTTCGCTGAATCTATCACTATCATGCAGTCACTCTGGATTTGGGGGACATCGGGTATAACTTCCTCGTCGATAAGTGGGGGCGCGCCTTCGAAGGCCGAAAAGGGACACTTTCATCACCGGCTGGCAAGATGGTTGCTGGCGCCCACGATCAGGGTTTTAACTCCGGCACGATGGGGATCTCGATGATGGGAACCTATCAATCCGAGGCGCCATCTCAGGCAACCCTCAATACTGTCGGTGCTCTTGCAGGATGGCAGTTAAGGCGTGCAGGAGTGTCAAATATGTCTGAGTCTGCTGGCTTTAGGCCCAAGGGATCGAACCCGAAGTATCAGGCAGGCACTTACATCGATCTTGCCCGTATTTCCGGCCACCGAGACACCTATCCGACGAGTTGCCCGGGAGATGCCGGGTACTCGAAGCTTCCAACAATTCGTCAGATTGCGCAAAACGGGGCACAGGCTTCCCGTTCGGTTTCTGACTCAGCGAATGATCGATCAGCTTCCTACACAGTGAAAGGTGCGATCTGGGGGCTGTGGAATGACAATAAGTCACTGATGGGCAATGCCAAATCGAATGAAGAAGCAAGTGCTCCCGGGGTCTACCAGCTGTTTGACCGAGGGACCGCTTACTGGACCGAAAAGACTGGCGCCCATTTTGTGTCCGGATCAATTTTTCGCGCATACGGTGACAACCGTTACGAACGCGGGTTCTTAGGATTTCCAACGAGTGACGAGTATCCTGCAGGATCTGGACGCGCGCAAGAATTCCAAGGTGGAACAGTTACATGGACTCAAAATGCCGGTAGCCATACGCTTCGCTATGGCACTGGTATTGCTAACGCTTTCATTGAATTAGGTGGCGCGAAGATTTTGGGTGCTGCTACATCCGATGAGACTCGTTCTGGTAGCGGTGTTTTCCAAGTGTTCGAAAAGGGGACCGCCTACTGGACAGCGGAAGCCGGTACCCACTTTGTAAGTGGAGAGATCTTCAAAGCATACGGACAAGCAGGGTATGAACGCGGGTCATTAGGCTATCCGTTAAGCAACGAATACTCCACGAATTCGGGGCGTATTCAGGAATTCCAAGGTGGTGTCATTACCTCCTCAACTTCAGGAACCTACACCCTGCGTTATGGCACTGGTATAGCAAATGCATTCCGTGAAATTGGCGGGGTAAAAGTTGTCGGTTTACCGCGTACCTCCG
Source organism: uncultured Actinomyces sp. (assembly GCA_938022345.1). GTDB lineage: Bacteria > Actinomycetota > Actinomycetes > Actinomycetales > Actinomycetaceae > Pauljensenia. The sequence goes on along the minus strand of CALIEP010000095.1, from coordinate 145 downwards.
AGACCCATTCCGGTAAGGGCGTCTATCAAGTATTCGATAATGGAACGGCATACTGGACTCCTCAAGGCGGTACTCATTTCGTACGGGCGGGGATCTTCAACGCCTATGGAAGCAAGGGATACGAACGCGGTTTCCTAGGTTTCCC
>CALIEP010000094.1 GCA_938022345.1 uncultured Actinomyces sp. | reverse complement strand
GATGTAGCTCAGCAGCGTATTCAGCGTTCCGTCGGTGGAGAAGAAGGCGTAGAGCGCGAAGGCTGCGACGATCTCCGGCATGACCCACGCGATGACAACGACGCCGCCAACCAGGGTGGAGAGAATCTTGGGGGCTTTGCTCATGAGCATGGCAAGGGCGAGCCCCAAGATATTTTGGCCGATCACAGCCGAGGCAACGACGAAGATGATCGTCAGCAGGACTGCTTTCCAGAATGCTCCGCTGGACAGCAGATCCGCGTAGTTCTCGAGGCCGACAAATTCAGGATTTGCTGCTTTGTAGCCCGAGAGGGCGGCATTGGTCAAAGACCCATACACCGAATATGCAATGGGACCTACGAGGAACACCGCCATGAGGGCAACTGCTGGAAACAGAAGACCCATTCGGCCCGTTTGACGGGCGGCGCGAGCAAGTAGTGTCTCGCGTCGCCCGCCAGGGGTCGCAGTGCTCTCGGTCCCCACACGAACCGAGGTGGACATGTTACTTCGCCGCTTCGACGTTCTTTTCGCCGACGATCTTCACCAGGCCATCGTCGTAGGCCTTTGCGGCCTGCTCGGGGGTCTGTTCCTTCGTCACCACGGATTCGGTGGCCGTCTGGATATTTGTGGAGATCTGCGGGTAGTCAGGAGTTGCGGGACGGAAGTGCGTGTACTCAACAATTCCTGCGAAGAACTTGAAGGAGGGGTTCGCTGCGAGGTACTCGGGGTCAGAGACGATGTCCTTGCGGACTGCAATCGCAGAGGTTGCGATGGAGTACTGCAGGGAGCCCTTCTTGTTCAGCGCGGTCTTGACGAAGTCGGCTGCCAGTGCGGGATCCTTGGTTTGAGATCCAACGGAGAGGACCCAGCCACCGGAGAGAGTGGTGAATCCGGGTGCCTGTCCCTTCTGGGTCGGCATCTTTGCGAGGCCGATGGTTTCTTGCCATTCTGGCCACTTCGTCGAGTCCTGCATCCACACGTAAGGCAGCCAGGAGCCATCAATATCGATGGCGAGCTTGCCCTTGGGGAGAAGCTCGGTGGAAACGCGGGTGCCGACAGCCTTGTCCAGCGCAATGTCGTTGGAGGGGGTGAGGCCCTCCGAGTATGCGGTCTGGTAGAAGGTCAGAGCGTCCTTGAAGCCCTGGGATCCCGTGACCCACTTGTTGGTATCGGTGTTGTAGAGGGTGTCCTGGGTGCCGTAGAGCAGCATTTCAAAGCCCTGCATGCTGGTCTGTTCGCCACCTGCACGGCCCGCGTAGATGTTCATGGGGATGACATCGGGCACCTTTTCCTTGATGGTGCGCGCAGCAGAAAGCAGGTCGTCCCAGCTCTTGGGCTGCCAGTCAGTGGGCAGTCCGGCCTGCTCAAAGATCTTCTTGTTGTAGTAGATACCGCGAGTATCGGTGCCGAAGGGAACGCCGTAGATCTTGCCGTCCAGACCCTTTGCGCCCTGGATCGAGCTTTCGGGGTACTGGCTCCACTCATCCCAATTCTTGACGTAGTCGTCGATCGGGGCCAGGTATCCGGCTGCCGCATCACTCATGACCTGGAAGGTGTCTTCGTAGATGATGTCGGGAGCCTTGGACTTCGACTTGTTCATCAGCGCAAGCTTGGTCATGTACTGATCGGCGTCCGCTTCAACGGGCTGCAGATCGATGGTGACGTCCTTGTGAGTGGACTCGAACTCTTCCTTCGCGCGCTTCATGAAGTCTTCAATCTGCGGGAAGGACGAGGTCTTGTAATAGGTGACAACCAGCGATTTTCCTTCTGAGCTTCCAGAGGCGGCTTTGTCCTTGGATCCAGAGCAGGCGGTCAGGCCCACAGCTGCGATACCGACTACGGCAACAGCCGCGAGTGCACGTCGTGCCATTGAACTCTCCTTTGATAGTTCTGCGACTTCCTGTAGGTGGGCGGGTGGCCACACTGCCGTTCCCGCTCCCCCTCATGCCCCTTTGACACGGAAGTCCTTATGTGAACTGTATTACTACGTAGAAAGCCAATTCCAGAGTCCATGGATTGCACTTTGGTTACGAAGAGCACAAAAGATGCTGGATGCGCCCATCAAGAGCAATGAAATGTATAAACGCAGGTCAACACGTATATGAATGCGCTAACGGGCTACCGAGTTTTCTTTCACGAAACGATCAATCAGCAGCTGAATTTCATGCCAAGTCACCGATCCCGGCATTGACAAAGAACCGTGGAAGGTCCCTGCGAACATATGCATTTCTGCGATGCAACCGGCATCAACGAGGCCTGTCGCCAGAGCGATTCCCTCATCCCGAAGAGGATCGACGGGGTTGACAACGATGAGCGCGGGCGGGAAGCCCTCTTCCCTGAACTCTGCGCTCGGCTTCGGGAATGCCGCCTCGATCAGACGCAGGGGAATTGTTACTTCTGCATCCAAGGGAACACCGAAGTAGTGACGCCAAGCTCCGGCCGCCGCGCGACGCGTCCACACGGGCCCCTCAGCGAAGAACCTGCTTGAGGGGGTTGACAGGGTCGGATCAACACATGGCTCAAGCAAGATGATGCCCCTGATCAGGGATGCAATTCGTTTGTATCGAGCCGCGATTGCCTCATCTTGCGCCATTTGCAGGCCGAGTCCACACAGGCGACTCACCATGGAATAGGCCAGTCCTGCTCCCGCTGAATCCCCCAGGATGAAAGTTGGACGCTCGTGCCCGAAGCGCTCAAGGGCCTCGGCAAGGGCGGAAATACAGTCGTCGACGGGGATCGGGAAGGGAAATTCAGGTGCGAGGCGGTACTCCGGAGAGACAACGATCGCACCGAAACGCGTCGCTAGTTCGTCGTTCTTCGCGTCATCAAAAGCAGCGCGGCCTGCCACGTACCCGCCTCCGTGGATCGAGATGATCAGGGGCGCGTCCTCAGCCAAATCGGCAGGAATGAAGGTGCGTCCGCGCGCGCTCACTTCGACTCTGTTGTCGGCTTCGTGCGGATTTGCCAGAAGCGCATCTCCCCCAGCGCGCATGGCAGGCAGGTCCCACGTTGTTTGCTCGGGAGTTTCAGCAATGATGGGTGCGAGTTCGGGACGCAGGTAGATGGGATAGGTACTCATCGTTCCTCACTTGCTCGGTGCGACTCGGGTAAAGAATGCGTCGACGGCGGCATAGAAGGGGGCGGGGGTCGAGTGGCGCACGCAATGGCGCGCGCCAGGAATGAGGAGAGTTTCAACAGACGGGTTTCCCATCGCGTTGATCTCGTCAATCCCGCCGCGCCCGATTAGCACGTCGTCCCCATCGCCGGTCATGAGCAGGGTTGGCACCGAAATTGGCGCGAGGATTTCTTCGCGGTTTCGGCTTCCGCTCACGACTCCACGGGCAAGGAAGTTGCGGTCAACTTGGGCTTTTCCTTGAGCCCAGCCACCGGCCTCGGAAGGACTCCACTGGGGGTAGTCCTTGAGGAGGATGTCGATTTCGCGACCCATCCACTGCGTGACTTCGTTGCAGCGGGCGATGCGGTCTTCGGCACTTGCGTGGAAGTGCTCGCGCTGGTCGGGTGTGAGAAGTGCGGGGTCTTCCAGCACCAGGGCGTCAACGGGGGCGAGGCCTCGCGAAACGACGTCGGCCGCGGTCGCTCCGCCCATCGAGTGGCCGAGGAGGGCGACGAAGGGTGCGGGTGCGGATTCTTCGATTGAGCTGATGAACGAGGCCGCGCTGCTGACGAGCGCTTCGAAGGGGTCCTCGAGCTGCGTGGGAGTAAAGCACGGGGAACAGCCGTGTCCCAGGGCGTCGATCAAGACGACTTCATAGTCGCTGGACCAGCGAGCGGAGATATCACTGAGGGATGCGGCATTGTCGGTCACGCCGTGAAGCGCGTAGATACGTCCTTTTGAGGGCGTACCTGAAATATTCGCGGCAAGGCGCGACGGGGTCATTGCTTCTCCTCCATGAGCATCCGCTCCGTATGCAGGAAGCATACAGGAAGTTTGCTGCTAACCTATGGGTACGCTCCACACACTCAATCATTCTGATCATCACGGAGGATGCCATGGATGAGAGCAAGATCGAAAACGTCATGTCTGAGCTACTTGGCGATGGCTATCGAATTGTCAGGGATAACGGCGAGTTGTCCCCGATGATCGAATGGGTCGACTGGGCGGGCGACCCCGACGACGAGGACGATGAAGAACGCGTCGAAGTGAACTTTTCCGACGGAACGATGGAGACCTACCCCATGGGTGTTCAGCTCCGTCAAATCTGGCACGAAGACGCGGAGTAGGAACAAGCAGCGACGGCGGCGTGCGGTCAGGCCGCTGCCACCGCGCAGGGAGGTGACACCTAGCTGAGTGCAAATGCCTCAGTCATCGCCTTTCCTCCTAATTGATTCACCGTTGAAAAACTTCGACGATAGCCGGTTGGCTGCACCAAACCACACACTCAAGATCAGCTACAAGCCCTTGTGGGATACGCTGATCGACGAAGGAACGCGCAAACAAGACCTCAGAAAGCAAGCAAAAATCTCCGCGCCGACGATCGTCAACCTCGGCCGATCATCGAGCTAGTTCCATCTACACAATCGTCGTAACAAAAAGGTTTGGATGACAGATTATGGCAACAGATAAAGGCGATGAAATGACTCTCGAGCGAACTCTCTGGGAGACCGCCGAGTCGATGCGC
>CALIEP010000093.1 GCA_938022345.1 uncultured Actinomyces sp. | reverse complement strand
CGCTTTCTCAAGAACTCGGATTCTCCATGGACACTCCGTGGAAAGATCTCCCTGCTGAGGTTCGTGATGCCATCCTCAACGGTCGCAATTACGAGGTAAAAGTTAAGTTCCGAAACCGTTTGGGACGCGAACGTTCCTACACGACCGTGTTCGAAGGCGCACTGACCTACATTCAGCGCAAGAAAGAAGAAACTGAATCACAGCTTGTGGTTGACCGGATGGACTCCTACATGCGCGAGGTGCCCTGTAGTGCGTGTCATGGAGCTCGGCTTCGTCCGGAAGTTCTTGCCGTCACCGTAGGCGATTTATCGATTGCGCAGCTATCGGATCTGTCGATCAGTCAGGCGAAAAGCCATCTGGATCATGTTGAGTTTGAGCAGCGGTCCTCGGTCATTGCCGCACCGATCTTGACTGAGATTCGTGCGCGTTTGAACTTCCTCGTTGATGTTGGCTTGTCGTATCTGACCCTTTCACGAGGCGCCGCCACCCTTTCCGGCGGGGAAGCGCAGCGTATCCGTCTCGCGACACAGATCGGTTCAGGCCTTGTCGGGGTGCTCTATGTTCTGGACGAACCCTCAATCGGTCTTCACCAACGCGACAATCGCAAGCTTATTGCGACCTTGGAAAGACTTCGCGATCTTGGAAATACTCTGATCGTTGTCGAACACGACGAAGAGACGATTGAAGCAGCTTACTGGATTGTTGACGTTGGTCCTGGCGCTGGCGAGAACGGTGGGTGGATTGTCCACAGTGGAACTCTTGACGAACTTCGCCAGAATATGCGTTCTCTGACCTGTCAATATTTAAGCGGAAAGCGCTCCATTGCTGTTCCCGCCACTAGGCGTCCGCGAGATCCCCAGCGACAAATTACGGTGAAGGGTGCCTACGAGAACAACCTGAAAGATGTGACGGTTTCCTTCCCACTCTCAACATTTATTGCCGTAACAGGTGTATCAGGTTCGGGAAAGTCGACTCTGGTCAACCAGATTCTCTACCGTTCACTGGCAACGCGCCTCAACGGTGCACGCCTCGTTCCCGGACGACATCGCTCGGTTACTGGAACCGATGAGCTCTATAAGGTCGTGCATGTCTACCAGTCGCCGATCGGTCGGACGCCGCGTTCTAACCCCGCGACCTATACAGGTGTGTGGGATCAGATCCGTAAACTCTTTGCTGAGG
>CALIEP010000092.1 GCA_938022345.1 uncultured Actinomyces sp. | reverse complement strand
GTTGTTCCGATGAGCAGTCCGCCTCCCATCCCGCTAAGGATGAGCGCTCCCCCACCCGCTACGACTGCGCGCGGGCCAAATCTTCCGACCAAGGGATCTGCAATAAAGCGTCCCAGAGCATGAGTCGATAACAGGACAACATATCCACTTCCCGCGAGCGCCGCGCCTGTCTTTGCGTAATCACGCATAAAAAGCGTCGCCCAGCTAGATCCGGCATCCTCGATGAGCATTCCAGAAATGCATAAAACAACAAGCAACCCCAAAACGATTACTGGCGCAAAGCGGCGAGTACGGACGCGAGAGAGATCCTCTCGGTCTGTTTCTTCTGAGTTGTCTGGATCTGCACCGGGAAGGGTGAAGGGAAGGACAAGCAATCCCAAGGCAATGCACCCCAAAGAGGCAATAAGAGTGTGGGCTAGAAGCGAAATGTGAAAGGCGGTCGTGAAAATTCCAAAGCCGCCACCCGCAGCTGCACCCACGGACCACATCCCGTGGAATGAACTGATAATTGGGCGCCGATATTCACGTTGCAGACGCAAGCCCTGCATATTTTGTGCGACATCCACCAGAGAATCACTGCAGCCGTTTAGGAAAAAACCGAACGCAAGAAGCAGATACAGCGCGGCTGAGAGCATTGAACCGGAGGGGGCTAGGGGACGCAGAGTCGCACTCAAACCGATTGTCAGTACCGCGATTCCGATCCCAATTGTCAAAAACGAGGCTGCAATGCGTGACGTTAAGCGGTGAACAACCTTTGCAGCGAAGGGGCCCGCAAGGATTCCGCCCAGCGACGATAGAGCGATCGTCGCGCCGTAAACACTTGCCGAGAGGCCAAACACATCCTTGATTTCGGGGAAGCGAAGCACCAAGCTGCCAATAAGAAGCCCATTGGTGAAGAACAGCGCGCAGAGTGCCACGCGCGTTTTTCTCCTGTGAGACTGCGTGTGTTCTGGCATTGTCGTCACTCCCCTATGAGTGCTTCGGATTGCCCTTCTTTGATACCTACCGGATAGTAGCAGCCATTTCAGGAAGGAAGCTCATCGCCTGAACGACCAATCCGGATGCTTGTTCATAACCGGCGGCGCTGGGATGGAAACCATCGCTAGCCCAAAAGTCTGAAACCAGCTCTGCGTGTGCGACATCAACAAAGTCGACACCGTATTCCCGACAGATCCGCTGAGAAGCAGAGGTCTGCCAATCAATTCTGCGCGCGAGTTCGCGTCGGAGCATCGCAGGCAGTTTCGGGGAATGATGCGGCTGACCGGCAGAGCACACAATGATGTGATCGGCACGAGTTCGCGCCTGCTCAATTACCGCTCGAAGATCATCAAGCCAGTCTTCCCGACTTCTCCTTGCCATGACATCGTTGCTCCCAGCGCAGATGAAGAGAATATCAATGTGCCCGCTTGCTTCGCGAAGAAAACGGTAACGCACACGACGCATGGTCGACCCCAGTTTCGCGTGCGTCTCCCACTGAACCGGCCGATTGACCATATCGGCAATTTTTCGTGCAATTCGCGGAGTCAAGGCAAGGTCTTGATGCTCGACACCGCTTCCCGCAACCAGGGAATCCCCAATGGCAACCAATCGCAGTGGCCGGGCCGAGGCCTCGGGAACGAAAGAGGAAGGAGAGACGATCCCATGACGCTCGCCGGGCGCTTCGGGGGCCAGGTGAACAGTGTATTTCGCCCACAGAGCCTGAGAAAGAAGAAGAGTCTTGCGCACAGGATTCATCCTTCTAGCCTATGCAGACGCCGAGCACGTTTCTTTTGCGTTTTTGCTCAGGTGTCAAAGTAGGACATGTGACCCCTGAAATGTGAAGCTCTACGGGTACGCTTAAGGGGTACAGTCCTGATCACAGAGGTGAAGGAGATACTCATGGCTGAGAACACCCGTACCGAATCAGATTCGATGGGAACCGTTGAGGTTGCCGCAGATCGTTACTGGGGGGCACAAACCGAACGTTCACTGCACAATTTCGACATCGGCCGTAATACTTTCGTCTGGGGCCGCCCCATGGTGCGCGCACTCGGAACACTGAAGAAGGCTGCGGCACTGGCAAACGCCGAGCTGGGAGAGCTTCCCCAAGATATTGCAGACCTGATTGCACGCGCCGCCGATGAGGTCATTGAGGGCAAGCTCGACTACCACTTCCCGCTGGTCGTTTTCCAGACCGGTTCGGGCACTCAGTCCAATATGAATGCCAACGAAGTGATCTCG
>CALIEP010000091.1 GCA_938022345.1 uncultured Actinomyces sp. | reverse complement strand
CTCGGCAACGAATGGCGGCGTCTACGACGCGGCCACTCACACGGTGAATTGGACATACGCGAATTGGGCATGGCAAAACCCCATTACCTCGACGGTTACCGTCAAGTAACCTGCGGGTAGCGTCACCACCGCTGACACTGTCACCAACAAGGCAACCATCACCGCCGAGGCACAGAACGATCCGACGACCGTCGTCACCAAGAGCTCTCAAATCACCCACGGCTTCTCCGAAAGCAAGCCCCGTGGTTCCATGATCAAGCTCGGCAATGACAACCAGTATCAAACTCGCGGAGGTTCCGCGCAGTGGCGTCTGGTAGCCTCTAACTCCGGCAACACCACGCTGCATTTCCACTGGGATGACACTCTGCCCTGCACCTGGTCCACCCAGGACGCAAAGGCCGCTGGCACCCCCTGTGACCAGCCGACCATTGTAAGCCCCTACCGTTTCTCCATCTTCTCCAATTCCGGCTTCGAAAATAACGGGGGCTGGACCTTGGAGTACTGGACCAACAAGGGCAACCACGCAAGCGTCAACTACACGGCCTCGTCTAACTTGACTCTTCCAGAGGGCGAGTGGATCACCCGCTACACGATCGATACGGATGCGCTCCCCCAGACCAGCCCGAACATTTTCTTCTATGGGACAATTCCAACGAACTTCCCGACTGAAGAACCGGCTGATTTTGCAAGCCACTACAACCCTGTTGCACCGCCCGAGAGGTACTACAATTACGTCGCCTCGTCGGACTATGTTCGCTACCAGAACTGTGCAAGCGGTACCGCGACCGATATCGAGACCGGCAGGGTCATCTTCTCGAATGACAACCTGTGCTCGTGGATGCGCGTGCGCAACAATTACCCCAGCGTGCATATCACTAAGTCCATCGCCACGAATCCTGTCGTTATCGGCAAGCCTGCGCTCTTCTTCTTGCAAGGCAACGTTCGCCCGAAGAACAACGGTGGTGTTCCTACCCCCTTCACCATGACGGATCTGCTTCCCTCCGGTTTTGACGTTGATGATGCTTCTGCGGTCGGCGTGGGAAAGACATCGCGACTCCAGACTGCAGACGGCACTGCCTATGACCTCTCCAAGGTCACGGTCAACATTGAAAAGAACTACAACGGCACTGGTCGCACACTGGTTCGCATCACCGTTCCCGATGCCGTCGAGGGAGTCTTGTACGCCTACCTCACGACGAACGTTCTCTCCACTGCCCCGGCAGGACAGAACACGAACGACGGTATGATCTTCATGCCCGGAGATGGAGCGAAGAGCGTCACTGAAGATAAGAGTCTGCGAAACACCTCCTACTGCTGGACTGGCCGCACGCAGGACACCTTCGATGTCAACGGCAATGGCTCGACGACGGATTACGTATGTAGTTCATCGTCGACCTTCAACGTTGCCGTTACGCCCGCGATGAACATTACGAAGGAAGTCAAGGGCAACAAGGACACTGACTTTGTTCCCGCAGGTCAGGTTGCTCAAATCGACCCGGGTGCCGACGGTGCCTACCGCTTCACCATCACCAATGCTGGTAATGCTGCCCTGACGAAGGTTGTCGCGTACGACATCCTCCCCTACAAGGGCGACGTCGGCGTTGGACCCGCTGCCTCGCAGGCACGTGGATCTTCTTGGCGTCCGCAGCTGAACTCCACCAACTGGTCCTTCCAGTCAATTAAGCAGCTCCCAGGCCAGGCTCCCGTGACGACGGCTGTTCCGTCCTCGGACATTACGGTGGAATACACGACCGCTGAGAACCCCTGCCGCGGCGAGGTGATGAGCGCGGGTGGCGCTATGAACTCCGGTCCTTCCGGATGTACCCCCAACGCCTGGGGCGCTGCTCCCGCCGATTTGTCGACAATCACCGGTTTCCGCATCGTCATGAACCGCGATGTCGAAATCGGAGAAAAGATCCAGTTCATTGCAACCATGACTTCTCCGGTCAACGCGAACCTCATCGCGTGGAACTCGGTTGCACTGTCCGGTGGCGTCGTTGAAAACGGCAAGGTTTCCTACCTGCAGCCGAACGAGGCTCCCAAGGTCGGTATCAACGTCTCCACTGATGTTGCTGTCGAAAAGTCTGTCGCTCGCGTCAAGATGAACGGCGATCAGGTGGTCCGCGACGCAAACGGCC
>CALIEP010000090.1 GCA_938022345.1 uncultured Actinomyces sp. | reverse complement strand
TATGCAGGTGGGTCCCGTCCGTTTGGATGGGACCCACCTGCGTTTGTGTTTGAAGTGCTGCTGGGTCTCTTATCTCGTACCTCTGCCGTTTGCCGCTTGCGCTCTTGCCGCTTGCACGCTCGCCACGTGCCGTTTGTACCTGTCGATCGGGGTTTCGCTGCCGTGCCCGCTGTGTGCTGCGTTCGCCGTGCCAAGCCCTCGCTATTAACACACGAAGTCGCGGAAAAGCGCAGGTTATAGCCTGTGTCTTTTGCCGACTTCGTGTGTCGTCTTACGGGCGGGTGCTGATTTGCGTGTTTTGGGTCCCTTGGACAGCATCTTCATATGTTGGAACGGAGGCGTTTCGGGCGTGCCTCGACGCATTCTCCCGCCACTAATACTCCACACGAAGCCAGGGAATGTCACAGCTTGTATCATGTGTCATTTGCCGACTTCGTGTGGAGTAGAGGAACGGATGGGCCGGATGGGCCGGATAAGCCGGATGGGCACCCGGCGCTTTATGCGCGTGCGTCGAAGTGTTGCAGGCCGGAGTCCTCGCGAGAACCGCCCTGACCATCGCCGACATCGTGGTAGTCGTGAATCCATTCGATACGGTGAACCCACTTGACCATCTTGTAGCCGTGCTGAGAATCAGCACGCAGACGCAGGGGACCGCCGTAAACGTCGGGCAGGGGCTCGCCATTCATGGCCCATGCCAGGATGCATTCATCATCGTCAACCATGGAAGGCTCCAGGCACTCGTAGTACGGAGTCGTTGGACCGCCGTCGTACATGTGCCCCACGTGTCCGTAGGAGGTGACCATAACGTAGCGTGCGCCCTCAGTTGGCTTCACCAAAGCTAAGACGTCCTTCAAACGGATGCCTTCCCACTTCGCAATGCCAGTCCATCCCTGCATGCAGGTGTGCATGGTGATGTTAGTGACGTGGCCAAGTGCCTTGAGTTCATCAATCGAGAAGGACTTCTCTTCCTCGACCAAACCGCCAATCTCCAAGCGGTAGTCCTCGAAGCCGCGTTCACGCATTTCAACCCATTCTTCGGATTGCTCGCGTGTCGGGGGACGAGTGTTCACCCAGTGGAAAGGCGAAATATCGTCTTCGGTAAAAGTGCCCGTCTTGACCTGACGAGAGTGCATCTTGTCGAGGGTGAGTGAGCGGATAGGCTGGGTTGCTCCCCAGACCAGGCGCTGTGCGCGGCGCTTGTCAGCCAATGACCAGTAGGATGCGCCGATCCATAGAGCGATTGCAAAAACAATTCCAAGGATCAGCATTGTCACAGCCTGGGCGAATCGTGCTGCAGTAATGTCGTTGTAGTTTTCGCCCAACATCATGTGTGCGATGTTGTACTGCGGGTGAACAATGAATACCAGCGCAACGTGAATCACTACAAATACGCAGTAGAAAGCCATTCCAAGGAAGTGGATGGAACGCGCTGTCTGACGGTTATGGAAGAGCTTGACGTAACGCGGGAAGCGCCCTGC
>CALIEP010000089.1 GCA_938022345.1 uncultured Actinomyces sp. | reverse complement strand
ATGCAGACCCTTACACCTGATCCGGATTATGCCGGCGTAGGAAGTCGCAATCTCCGGACTGTCCTCATCCCGAGGCGGTCCAGCCCTCCCACCTGAGCGGAGGAAACAATGTCTACTTTTTCGGCGCACCGTCGCGCTCGTCTCATCGCGTCAAGCGCGATTCTTTTCATTGGGGCCACGTCGATTGCAGCTTGCTCATCAAGCGCAAAGGATTCTTCGACAAGCCAAGGAAGCGCGGCCTCGTCAAGCGGTGAACAAACGGTCACTGTTCTTGCCTACGATTCGTTTGATTTCCCGCAGGAACTCCTCGACAAGTTCCGCGAAAAGACCGGGGTCACCGTCAAGATCCAAGCGATTGGCAACGGTGGCGAGCTAGCCAACCAACTCGTCCTCACGAAGGATGCCCCGCTGGGAGCCGCGGTATTCGGCCTCGACAACACCGTATCGACGCGCATTGTCGTGCAAGGCGTTATTGCGGACGCATCGATCACCTCGCCAAACTCTGCAGATAACTTTGCTGGAGAACCGGGACTGGTCCCCATCGATCGCGGTGACGTGTGCGTCAACTACGACAAGACCTGGTTCAAGGACCACCAGCTCACCCCTCCTGCAAGCTTCGAGGATCTGGCAAAGCCCGAATACAAGAACATGCTCGTCGCCATGAATCCGGCGTCTTCGACCCCCGGAATGGCATTCATGCTGGCCACTATTGCCAAGTACGGTCCCGATGGCTACGCAAACTACTGGAAGTCCCTCAAGGACAACGGCGTGAAGATCACCGAAGGCTGGTCCCAGGCATTCAATGTCGACTACAGCGCGGGTGAAGGCAAGGGTAGCTTCCCGATGATGGTGTCTTACGGTTCTTCTCCCGCTTACGCGGTCAACGATGCAGGAACCGAGTCTTCGACCGGTGTCATTACCGACACCTGCTTCCGTCAGATTGAATACGCCGGTGTCCTCACGGGCGCAAAGAACCCCGAGGGCGCGAAGAAGTTCATTGAGTTCCTTCTCTCCGACGAGGTGCAGCGCGCGATCTCCAAGGCAACCTACATGCACCCCTACGCGGGTAAGGCTCCCGAGGCGCTGGAGAAGTTCTGTC
>CALIEP010000088.1 GCA_938022345.1 uncultured Actinomyces sp. | reverse complement strand
CCGGAAACCTTCAGGTTTCCGGCCCACACTCACATGTATATCAACTGATGTTAAATATCAGTCTTCGTCGCTTTACTTCGGAATACCAAGGGTCTAGCGAATGTGATCGAAGAGCGACAGCGATGTTGCGATTGCGCAATTGACATGCTGGAGAAGCTGCGCATCGGTTGCGCCGTGCTCGTAATCAACATTGACCTCGGTCATGATGCGAAGAGGGCCCGCCTCGCTGGGGGCATAAAATGCCTTCGGCCAGATGCGGTCACGGTGCCAATCTTCGATGACGCTTGCGAGCTCATCTTCGCGTTCAGCGGGGACCTCTTCAGCCATACGTGCGGTGACCTGCAAGATTTCGTGGTCCTGCCCCATGAAGAGGAAGAAGAACGGTGCGCCGTCCCAGCGGCCGCAAACGTCGTCGTCATCATCGCGGCCGTAGTACCAACCCTGGCCGTCGAAGATCTTTTCGATACGTTCCTTGGAGATGGGGCGTACTGAGTCGCCCGTTTCAGCGGAATCAAACCAACCCATAGTGACGTCCTTCCTCTCAGAGTCCCAGTGCCTTGGCAAGTTCGTTATAGAACTCTTGGCCAGTTCCCAGCGCGCATGCGATCTGTTGGTTCAGCTGTGCGTCGGTTGCACCGTGTTCCCAGTCGACCGAGTTTTCGCAGAAAATGCGAATCTCGCCCTCGTCATTAATGCGATGGTAGGCCTTCGGCCAGAGCTTTTGGCGGTGCCATTCGCGGATGAACGCGCGGACCTCCTCAAGGCGCTCGATCGGAATCGAGAGGTGCCACATCGACTGAATGTGGAGAATCTCCTGGTCTTTACCGCGAAGCATGAAGTAGTAGGTGTCATCATCCCAGGTGCCGCCGAGATCGTTATCCGAATCGACGAAGTAGTGCCATCCGCGTTCTTTGAAAAGAGCGATGAGCCTTTCCTGAGAGATCGCCGGAGTCAGCGGAGCGCTTTCTTCCGGTTTTGGCCGTGAAAACAGACCCATGTGTATGTCCTCCTTGGAAGGGAAATTTCACCACAATGGTAAACGAATGTGATCTAAAAGTCAGCTCTGCTGGGCGGCAAACTTACGCTCGTCAATGATGTCCAGAGCCTTAGGGGTAATTGCCTCGAGGTGCTGGTTCGCATGATGAGCACAGAAGTTGAGTGTCCCCGTAGCTAAGGTCACGCGAACCCACGCACGAGCACCGCACTGATCACAGCGATCCTGAGCAGTGAGGATAGGGGGAAGGGTCTGGCGTGAGTTCTCAGTAGTTACGGTATTCATGGAATCTATAAGACCATGCCGGTGCTGTATTTCGCCGAGCTTTTCCGTCTTTTCCGCCAACGGCCGAAATTTTCGCTGGAAAGGGTCACAATTTTGTGCTTTCGGTGCGTAAATACGCGATAAATTTATTGTCCTTCGTACACTATCGGGGTGAGTGAAACCCAAGCCTCAGACTATTCTGCGCGCCACCTCTCAGTCCTTGAAGGTCTGGAAGCTGTCCGTAAACGCCCCGGCATGTACATCGGTTCGACGGACCATCGTGGTCTCATGCACTGCCTGTGGGAAATTATTGATAATGCCGTTGATGAGGCCCTTGAGGGTTTCTGCGACACAATCGATGTTCGACTGCATCCCGATCATTCAGCTTCGGTTGCTGATAACGGTCGAGGTGTTCCTGTCGATGAGGTGCCGGGCGTCGGTTTATCGGGCGTTGAGGTTGTCTTCACGAAGCTGCATGCTGGAGGAAAATTCGGTAGCGGTTCATATGCTGCATCGGGTGGTCTTCATGGTGTTGGCGCTTCTGTTGTCAATGCGCTCTCTGCCCGAATGGATGTCGAGGTCGATCGTGACGGGAAGACCTGGCAGATGTGCTTCAGGCGTGGTGAACCTGGTGAATTTGATGATTCTCGCCAGCGCACTCCGAATTCTCCATTCACTCCCTTTACCGATGAATCTCGTTTGAAAACTGTCGGGAAAGTTGCCAAAAAGAAGACTGGTACGCGCGTACGTTTCTGGGCAGATTTCCAAATTTTCCCGTCCGACGAGGGATTTACTTGGGAAACGTTGCTGGCGCGTGCACGTCAGACGGCTTTCTTGGTGCCCGGTCTCACGATTAATTGCTTTGATGAGCGCGGGGAAGAAGTCGTCCACGAATCATTCCGCTTTGATGGTGGTGTGGTTGACTTCGTCGATTGGCTCTCTAACGACGGTGCTGTTACTGACACCTGGCACATTCAGGGTGAAGGAACATTCACTGAGACCGTTCAAGCGTTGGATCCCGAAAGCGGGCATCTTCGTGCAGTGGAAACCGAGCGTATCTGCGAAGTTGATTGTGCCCTTCGCTGGGGGATTGGCTACGATGCGCAGTTGGAATCCTTCGTCAATATTATTGCGACCCCGAAGGGGGGAACGCATGTTGCGGGCTTTGAACAGGCGGTTTTAAAAGTACTGAGAAGCCAAGTTGATAAAAACGCGCGAAAACTTAAGGTCGGTGCAAAAGATGGCCGCCCTGAAAAGGACGATGTTCTTGCGGGGATGACAGCAGTTGTGACAGTACGCTTCCCGGAACCACAGTTTGAAGGTCAAACCAAGGAGATCTTGGGAACACCGCAGATTCGCACGGTTGTTGCTCGTGTTGTGGGGGATTGGCTCGAGAGTAAGTTTGCATCGTCCAAGCGCGACGATAAACAACAGACCAGTGCACTTCTTGAGAAGGTTGTCGGCGAGATGAAAGCGCGCGTCTCCGCGCGCATCCACAAAGAAATTTCTCGGCGGAAGAATGCACTTGAGACATCTTCACTTCCTGCGAAACTTGCCGATTGCCGTTCTGAGGACGTTGAACAGACCGAGCTCTTTATTGTGGAGGGCGATTCTGCTCTTGGTACCGCGAAAGCTGCCAGAAATTCGCAATATCAGGCCCTTTTCCCCATTCGAGGGAAGATTTTGAATGTCCAAAAGGCTTCAACTGCGGACATGTTGGCGAATGCGGAATGCGCGAACATTATCCAGGTGATCGGAGCGGGCTCTGGACGGACTTTCGATATTGAACAGGCACGGTATGGCAAGGTTATCTTGATGACTGATGCTGACGTCGATGGGGCGCACATTCGCACACTGCTCCTCACCTTGTTCTTCCGTTATATGCGACCGATGGTTGAAGCCGGTCGGGTCTATGCTGCGGTACCTCCCTTGCACCGCATTGAGGTGGCTGGTAAAGGACGCAAATCTCGCGAGTTTATCTATACGTATTCAGAAGAGGAACTTCACCGCCAGCTTGCCGCTCTTCGTAAGGCAGGTCGAACGTGGAAAGAGCCTATCCAGCGTTACAAGGGCCTCGGTGAAATGGACGCCGATCAGCTAGCTGAGACAACAATGGATCGAGCCCATCGTGCACTTCGTCGGATCACTTTGGCTGATGAGGCTGCCTTGCGTCAGGCAGAAGATGTATTTGAACTCCTTATGGGACAAGTCGTTGGCCCTCGGCGTGACTTTATTGTCGAGGAAGCAGCAGGAATTGATCGCGAGCGCATTGACGCATAAGGTCAACGATCCGCTCAAGTGGGACTGAAGGCCCGTAATCCCGTAGAATATGTGCATGACTGGACTTGCGGAGCGTTTAAAACCGCCTGCGCTCGTCTCTTATCCAGGTTCTCATCTTGGTTTGCGTTGGCGCTCTCTGATCCCTTCGGATCTTGGGGCTGTTGCTGAGCTGATTCGTCAGGTTGAGAAAGAAGATGACGCGATTTTCAGGACCTCGTCGAAAGAAATCGCTGACCTGGCATTAGGACAGTGCGGTGCTGCACCCCTCGAAGTAATTGTGGGGATTGCTCAGGACCAAGGTATTGTCGCTCTTGGTTCTGTGAAGATTCTGCCCAGCCTAACCGAGGCCGCGGTAGCGATTGTTAACGCGGTGATTCACCCATCATGGCGAGGCCGTGGTGTTGGCCGCTCTCTGCTTCACTGGCAGGACGGGCGTGCACGCCAAATGCTTGTTGAGCATTTTGGCGCGGACTGTGAACTTCCAGCGTCTATTGCAAACTGGGTCGACGGGCATATGACCGATCGTCGTCGCTTGTACATCGCTGCGGGTTTTTATGCGAAGCACATGTTCCAAGTGATGTATCGCGATCTAGATGGCTCAGAGGGCCCTGGTCCGGTACCCGAGGGGCTACATATTGTGCCTATGAGTGAGGTTTCTTTCTCCAAGCTCCATCATGTGCATTCCGAAGTTTTTGCGGATCACCCTCTCACCGAAGCTCGAGATTTTTGGTGGGAGCGAGCACTCGAAGATTACGAAGATCGCTGGTCTTTTGTTGCCCTGAGTGATGATGATGAAATAGCTGGCTACTGTATGTCTGGTCGTCCCGCAGAAAGATGGATTGCCCACGGTCGTCTTGAGGCTTATATCAACACCATTGGTGTTGCGCCAGCATATCGAGGAAAGGGTGTAGCCTCGGCAATGGTCTCCGCCGCGACGCACGCTGCTGCGCAAGACGGGATGAGCCGAATTGGGATTGATGCGGATATTAAGAGCCAAACACATGCGCAGGCCGTATATGAACATCTGGGATTCCTCAACGACCGTACACGTGTCTTTTACAGTATTGATCAGTAGGGCGCGCACTCGTCAATGGCTTTATATCAAGTAGATAGGGGAGTCGAGGCATATCCTCCTTTCCCCCAAGAACACCACGGAATCATCTGGCGCCAGCTGGACCCTCGTGACCTTCATGCCCTGAGTGCTCTATTCGCGCGAATGGAGGCGAGAGATAATCCTCCCTATCGCACGGCTTTGGCAGAAGTCGAGGAAATGCTTTCCCCGGCCTCGTCATGGTGGGGGATTGCGGCTTTTGCGACGAAAGGAATCGCGCAGGGGAGAATGGTCGCTTTCGCTCAGACGCGATTGCGCTTTTCCGAGCGAATTGAATGTGTGTGTCAAGGCGGAGTTGATCCTGATTTTCGCAGAATCGGTTTAGGTGGTTCTCTGCTTGAATGGCAAATTGCCGCTGCGGGTTCAATGCTTGAGCAAAATGAAGATACTGGCCAGCGCGCGATCGTGAGTTTCGTCGAAAATTGGCAAGACGAACTTGAGAATGCGCTTAAGGACCGAGGCTTCCATTGGGAACGTACCTATTACGACCTACGTGCAAAACTCGACCCACTTCCGCAAGCGCCTTCACTTGGTTCGTATATCACGATCGAGCAGTGGAGCCCTTCATGGGATGATGAGCTGCGACGCGCAGCAAACCTTATCGCACAACAGCAAGGCCGAGCTGCTCTTACTGAAGAGCAGTGGACGATGGGACGTAGTTCTTTTGCTCCCGAATGGTCCTATATCGCGGTGGACCGGCGCTCTGATCGGCCGCGGATTGCAGGCTTTGCGCTTGTTTCAAAGTACGAGCAAGATTGGCCTGCGCTGGGGTGGAAAGAAGGGTATATCGACCATATCGGTGTTGGAGACGAGTGGAGGAATACCCCGGTTCTTGATGCCTTAGTGGTAGCGTCGATGCGCGCACAGGCACGAGACGGTATGGATCTTATCGCAACGGGCATTGCTCAAACTGAAGGTTCTGCAACGCTATCGGTTTTTGAATATCTGGGTTTTCGAGTGGTTGGTCAGCAGAGACTTTACGCAATAGATATCCCGGATATCTCTTAAGCCTGAACCTTTGAGATATCCGGGATTGCTCAGAACTCTATTGTTAGAGGACCTTTGAGAAGAACTCCTGAGTACGGGCATTTTGTGGATTTATGATGACGTCCTCGGGGCTTCCTTCTTCAACGATCATTCCACCGTCCATGAAGACGATGTGATCAGCCACCTCACGCGCAAAACCAACCTCGTGAGTGACGACAACCATCGTCATTCCTGCCTTTGCGAGATCTTGCATAACGCTCAGGACTTCACCGACGAGTTCGGGGTCTAGAGCGGAAGTGGGTTCGTCGAAGAGCATGAGTTCGGGTTTCATCGCCAAGGCGCGAGCAATTGCCACGCGCTGCTGCTGACCACCAGAAAGCTGCGAAGGGTAGTGATTGAGACGGTCTCCCAGACCAACTAATTCCAAGTATTCCTTGGCTTCCCGTGCAACTTCCGCTTTAGGGCGCCCCAATACCTGGATCGGGCCTTCCATAACATTCTCTATAGCAGTCATGTGCGGGAAGAGGTTGAAACGTTGGAAAACCATACCGATTTGTGAGCGCTTACTAGAGATTTGCTTATCCGTTAGGTCGTGCAGTACCCCCGTAGAAGGGTCTTTTCGGTATCCCAAAAGCTCGCCATCAATGAAGATTTCCCCCGCAGAGATTGTCTCTAGCTGGTTGAGACAACGCAGCAGCGTTGACTTACCTGAGCCTGATGGGCCCATGATCACGCAGACCTCACCGTTGGCGATATCGAGATCTATCCCGCGCAGGACGTGGAGGTCGCCGAAAAACTTATGGACTCCGCGGATTTGAATGAGCGCAGACTGATCTGTCATGGTGTTACCTCAATGAAAGTCGTATCTACAGACTGGGTGTCAGGGTCAAATCCTTTGCCGAAGTAAGCCTCGATGTGGCTCTGGATCCACATGAGGATGCTGGTGACAACCAAGTACCAGATTGCAGCTGCGATAAGCAAAGGAATTGGCTGGAATAGTTCTTGTCCCTTTTGGTTTGCAACGAACGTTAGCTCAAGAGTGTAGGGGATTGCACTGACCAGAGAAGTGGTCTTGAGCATTGAGATCGTCTCGTTGCCAATGGGCGGGACAATCACTCGCATTGCTTGAGGCAAGATAATCCGACGGAAAATCTTCCCGCGAGACATTCCCAGTGCCGTTGCCGCTTCCCATTGCCCTTTATCCACCGAGAGCAGCCCCGCACGGATAATTTCTGCAAGGTAGGCGCCTTCATTGAGTCCGAGACCGATAAATGCCATCCAAAAAGGCGTGAACCACACACGATTCTCGAAGGAGAAGCCTAATTCGGTTCCTTGAATTCCCAAGCTAATTGTCCGGTAGAGAGTCGGCAGGAGTGACCAGAAAATCAGCTGCGTATAAATAGGCGTTCCACGGAAGAACCAAATATAAGCAGAAGCTACACCGCGCAAAACAGGATTTATCGACTGGCGCATGATCGCCATGGTGATGGCAAGTACCGTGCCAAGTGCCATGGATAAAACCGTTAAGACGATCGTCATCATCAGGCCGGTGATGATCATTTTTGAAAAGAGCCATTTCCACACCACATCCCACCTAAATTGAGGGTTTGTGATGAGGATGTAGGCCAATCCCAATGCCAAGAGTCCAACGATAAATGCGCTGATCCAACGACCGAGGTGAAAGACAGGTCGGGACTGGATCAACTCAACCCCGTCTTTGGTCTTTTCGGGCATAACGTGAATTCCTTAAAGATACTAGCGAGGAAATATCAGACCTGAGGGTTAATTTCTGCGGTCTTGAGTGCGCCTTGGTTCGATCCGTAGGTTGCGAGGATCTTCTCGACGTATCCGTTGTCCATCAGGTATTGAACAGCTGCCTGAATGGCCTTTGTGAGTTGCTCGTTGTCCTTGGGGACAATGATTCCCTGCGGTGCAGATTCGACGACATCTCCGACCTGTTCGAGCGAACCATTAGATTGTTCAATGGTGTAGCCAATAACGGGGGAGTCGGCAAGGGTTGCATCGTACTGGCCGCTGGCAACACGCACCGCAATGTCAGTTTGAAGGTCGTGAGGCATGATCTTCACAGCCTTTTCACCCTTAGCAGTGCAGTCATTCGAGAGCTGAGTGATGTAGTCGAATTGGAAGGTTCCATTCTGGACGCCAACAGTTGTTCCACACACGTGCGTCGGATCAAAGTTCTTGGGATTGCCCTTTGCAACGGCGAAGGCTGTACCAGTTTCAATGAAGCTGACCATGTTGACTTCCTTCTCACGGTCAGCAGTGATTGTGAAGCCGGAAATGCCGATATCAAACTTAGAACCAAGCGAAGGAATAATTGTCGCAAATTCAGCGTGCTCTGTGGTTGCGCCTTTCAGACCCATGACATGCGCAATCGCATCGGCCATATTGACGTCATAACCGGTTGGGGTGGTGCCATCCGACTTGAAGAACTCGGCAGGTGCATAGTCGATGGATGCACCATTCTTTAATACTCCCGCTTTCTTGATGGACTCGGGAACTAATGCCTCAATTTCAGGGACAGCTTGGATCGATGAGGTATCGAAACTGAGATTCGCTGTCTGAGAGCTGGATGCTGAACCATCTGCTGAAGGCTTTTCATCGGGGTTTGAACAAGCTGCGATACCTGCTGCGCTCAGCACCAGAATGGATGGAATTGCAATAAGTTTTGTGTTCATGATGTCTCTCCTCGAGTTCTGATGAAATAAGCATACATCAGAATGCATATTATGCATAAATTGGCTGTGGGTGAATCCTGACACAAAAATTGAGGCCTGTGAACAACTTGGTTCACAGGCCTCAAATGTAAGATCAGCGTCCGCGCAGTGCGCGCCGGTTGGGGCGCATCCGGGTTGGATCAATTCCCTTGGGAATTGGTGCAGACGTGCGGTCTAGGGCGCTCAGACGCTGGTTAACCAGAGGCACTTCATCACGAGTAAGCGTCTTCTTGAGTGAGCGAAGTTCACGTTGAAGCTTTGCTAAGCGAACCTGTCCCTCTTCAGTACCAACCTGAATGGTGGTAACGGTGACGTTGCGCATGATTCGCTGCGCCTTCTTGCGCTCCTGTTCGAGTAGGGCGCGGACGCGGGAACTGGGGCCTTCGGAAATAAGTACAATACCGGGACGGCCGATAAGACGCCAGACAAGATCCTGCTCGGGATTTGCAGCAATTGGCTGTTGACTGGCAATCCATCCGCTACGGATGCGGCTAATCACCATGTATACCTGGCCAACAGTTCCTTCGACCTGGGCGTATGTTGCGCGTTCGGTGAGAGTCGACAAGATGATCGTCGAGATCAAAACGCCGATGAGCAGGCCCAAGAGGATGAGTGAGAACCAGCTACCGTGGATAAGTGCCGCAGCTAGAACTCCAAGTGCAGTTGCGACGACCGTAATACCGATCATCAGCCATCCGATCCAAGGATAGGTACGGGCGGCGATTCGGTAAGCGTCCATCAGATTGTGATAGAAGCGCCGTTTTTTCTGGGGTGTGCTGTTTTCGCTCATAACGGGTCCATCTTAGCGGTTTTTTCGTCTGTCACAGAATGTGAAAGGGGTGTGGGGATCATTTGATCTCCACACCCCGATTCGCTCCGCTATCTCAGCGAGTCACAGCGGCCAGAGGAACCTCTGCATCGGGTTCATCAGTGATGCGGTTACGCAGGTCGCGGCGAACAATTTCGATCGACCACATCCACACAATGTGTCCCAGTGCTTCTGAGAAGTGCTCAGCCCAACTCTGTCCACCTTCAACCCAGGGGAAGGGAGATGGGACTGTACCCATGAGAGGCATCAGGACAAGGTGGAAGCCGATCCAGACAAGCAGACCAAATGCGGCACCTTGCCAGAGCTTAATTCCAGGGAAATATTCCGCGACAATGCAGTAGAAGAGTGCAAAGACAATCGCGAAGGAGAAGTGGATGATAAAAGAATAAATCGGCAGGTTATCGTTTCCGTTGAAAGAAACCGTTGTGTGGACCTGGTCGGGGGTCATCCCGAGTTGCTCGAGGAGCATCTGTGGCGGGTTTGTTGCGTTGCGCTCGGGGGTACGAGGCGGGAAAGGAACTTCCCATCCAAACTTGACGATTGCGGAAAAAAGACCGCCGATCACGCCGACAACTGTAGCTGTGCCAATGCGACGGCGTTTGGGATCAGTCTTTTTAAAAAGGTTTTTGAACATCTTCAGGCAATTCTGTCGATACTGCAGAGTACGGACACCGAGGACGTCGCGAGGCGACGCAACCTTGCGTATCGGTTGACAGTCTCTCACCTTTGAACGTAGATCGCCAGATTGTCGTCGGGTTGGTGACAAGGTGAAAAAAGTGGTGGGCAAGCCTTGGCTTGCCCACCACAGTAATGAGATCAGAGAAGTCTACAGGCCGAGTTCTGACCCGAATGCAGCTTCCTCAAGTCGACGCTTCACATCCATAAGGAAACGGGAGGCGTCTGCACCGTCAACCAGACGGTGATCGTAGGACAGCGAGAGATAAACCATCGAACGGATTGCGATCGAATCGTTGCCGAGTTCGTCTTTGACAACCACCGGGCGCTTGACGATCGTGCCCACGCCCATGATTGCAGTTTCCGGCATGTTGAGCACTGGAGTATCGAAAAGTGCGCCACCCGAACCGGTGTTCGTGATGGTGAAGGTTGAACCCGAAAGCTCATCAGCACCGATCGTTGCCGAACGTGT
The DNA here is from genome assembly GCA_938022345.1 of uncultured Actinomyces sp. Classification (GTDB taxonomy): domain Bacteria; phylum Actinomycetota; class Actinomycetes; order Actinomycetales; family Actinomycetaceae; genus Pauljensenia. The sequence continues at coordinate 616 of CALIEP010000088.1, read as the reverse complement.
GCGTGCGGCGAGATCATTGATTGAACGCGAAACGTCGGCGATTGACATTTCCTGGGCGTTCTTGATGACCGGGACCAGCAGGCCGCGCTCCGTATCTACCGCGATACCAATGTTCTCGTGATCGAAGTACGTTACTTCCTTGTCATTAATCGTTGCGTTGAGCTTGGGGTGGAAGCGCAGCGCTTCGGTCGCAGCCTTGACGAAGAAGGGGAGGAAAGTCAGCTTGGTGTTCTCGCGCTGAACAAATGCGTCCTTTGCGCGCGCACGCAGAGCGGCAATCTTTGTAACGTCTACTTCAATGACGGTGGTGAGCTGGGCAGCGGTTGCGAGTGACTCGACCATGCGGCGGGCGATAGTCTGGCGCAAACGCGACATCTTCTCAGTGGTTCCGCGAAGCGGTGATGCCTCGCGGCCGGAGAAGACATTGTCGCCAGGGGCTGGTGCTACGGCGGCCTGAGGTGCTGCGCTCGCTGCAGGAGCTTCAGGAGCTTGCACTGCCGCGCGTGCCTTGATTGCGGCCTCGACGTCTTCACGGCGAATTCGGCCACCAATCCCGGTGCCGGTTACCTCTGCAAGCTCAATTCCTGCCTCGCGCGCAAGCTTGCGGACAATAGGC
>CALIEP010000087.1 GCA_938022345.1 uncultured Actinomyces sp. | reverse complement strand
GGATGGCAAGTACAAGTTCGAGAACCTGCTGCCCGGCGACTACAAGGTGAGTGTCGATCCTGAGACTCTCCAGACCGCCGAACCGCTGCTCGACGTTCTCACCCACTCCCCTGCTGGAGATGTTGAGAACAAGACCGTGGTCAATGATGCAACTAAGGCTGATTCCACCGCCTTCGCAAAGGCCATGAAGCTCACGGCTAACCTGACTCTGACGGGCGAGAAGAACCAGAACCTTGATCAGGACTGGGGCTTCGGAATCTCGGCTGACACCGCCATCAAGAAGGCGATCACCAATCCGGATGAGGTCGATCAGGAAACCTTCGAGTTCACCCCTGGCAAGAAGGTCACCTACACCCTGACCCTGTCCAACAACGGTCCGGGTGTGGCAACCGGCGTCACCTTCTCCGACAAGCTTCCGGCGGGCGTTAAGTTCGTCAAGGCTGAGGGCGACGGTACCTACGATGCGACCACCGGCGAGTGGAACCTGTCCGGAGAGACCATCGCCAAGGGTGATGATCAGTCCATCGAAATCACCGTCGAGATCACCGGTGAAGGTGCGGGCGCGCTCGTCACGAACGTCGCGCGTATCTCCCACCAGGATCAGGCGGGCGACAACCCGACGAACAACGAGTCCTCGGCGTCCTTCAAGGGCGGCTACAACCTCGGCGGCACGATCTACCGTGACTCCGATGCAAGCTTCTCCAAGAGCTCGACCGAAGAGCGTTTCGCCGGCGTGACTGTCGCACTGCTCGATGGCGATGGCAACCCCGTCCTCGATCACGATGGCAACCCCATGACGACCGTGACCGATGCCGATGGCAACTACCAGTTCGTTGCTCTCGGAGTGGGCACCTACCGTGTCTCGATCGTTGATCCGAACACGGGCGTCTTGGCTGGTCTGACCAACACCCAGGCCTACACCGGACGCGGCGCAACCCAGGCACCGGTGACCATCACCGATTCTTCGGTCCAGGGCGTTGACTTCGGCTTCGTAAAGCCGGCAACGATCGGCGACCGCGTGTGGAACGATCAGGACCACAATGGCGTTGACAATGGTGAGCCCGGAGTTCCCGGCGTGACCGTGATCCTCAAGGATGCTTCCGGCACCGAGGTTGCGCGCACGACGACCGACTCCGATGGTCGCTACCGCTTCGAGGGAGTCCTCCCCGGCACCTACACCGTGTCGATCGAGGTTCCTTCCGGTTACGAGGCCGCGTCGACCGCTCAGTCCGTTAGCGTGACGGAGGGCGAGGTCAACTTGGATATTGACTTCCCGCTCACCTTGATCCCGACGCCTTCGCAGCCCGCGAAGTCGATCCTGGCGAAGACCGGTTCGGATGCGCAGTGGATCGCAATCCTCACGGCCATGCTGCTGGCAGCAGGCGTTGGGACTGTCGGTGCCGATCGCAAGCGCCGCGACTGATCGCATAACGCGAATGCGCTTCTAAGCGCAAAGCACAGGCCGGGCCCCGATGAAAATCGGGGCCCGGCCCTTTTGTGTGTTTTATCGTTACGTCCCCAGAGCACGTTTTCGTGAGTTTGCTTTATGCTGCCCGAGCTGCTGTCTTATCGGAGCATGCGGGGCATAGATCGTGGACTCATGATTTAGCTCTCCCAATCATGCTTTAGCTCTCCCCTTCCCCCCTTAGCTCTCCCATTCCTGGTTTAGCTCGCTCACCTACCGCCTTAGAACAGCAACAGACCCGGAATGAATGAGCTAAACCAGGATGGGGAGGGGGAGAGAGCGAAGAGGAGAGAGCGAGGGGACGGAGGCCGTGCAGAGTAACGCAGACCGACGAAAGTGTGCCCCTGGGTGCGGAGAGCACCCAGGGGCACACGGCCTTAGCCACGAAGCGGCGGTATGAGCCGCTGCTAGAGAAGCTTCTCAGTTCAACTGGTCAAAGGAATGTGCCCACGCGGAATGGATGGGGTTTGCGTCGGCAACCATGGCCTCGAAACGGTTTTCGGCAATCTGCATGACTTCGTTCAAGGTCACGCGGATCTCTCGAAGGTCAGAACCCTCAACACGGCGCCAGCCATCAGCAAGAAGTTGATCGGCAGAATCCACACGCGAGACGCATACGATCAGCGGGCGGTTAAAGCGCTCATGGTACGCCTGGCCAAGCGCGCGCAATTCTTCCTGTTTCTCCGAGTTAAAGTCACCCAAGAGGGTCGAACCGGTGTCCAGCAGGGCCTGCTCATCGGCCTCGCCACCCAGAATCAGATCAACGATGTCTGTGTAGCCGGAAATCAGAGCTTCCTGTTCTTCACGGTCAGCCTGTCCAACTGCATCCTGGAAGGCGTGGCGCAGGTCAGCGACCGACTCGAAAGGAGCGTGTGTCCACGCACGTTCAACCGGCCACGTCACTCCCGAGAACATGGGCGCGAAGGCGCGAGTGAACTGTGCTTGATCAAGGTGATTAATTGCGTCCAAGTCCAGCGGACGACCATCAATCAGTGAAACAGCCGGAGAAGGCTTACGACCGATGTGGAAGAAGATGATGTTGAGGATGATCGCGCAGATCGAACCGATGGTCACGCCGGATCCGAACAGAATCTGCGCCCACGAAGGCACATATCCTGCAAGGTCCGGCTTCAAGGTCACCAGCAGGCCCAGACCGATCGAGGTCGACACGATCACCGAATTGCGGTTATCACGCATATCAACCGTGGACAGAGTCTGGATACCAACAACCGCAACGGCAGCGAACATCGCCAAGGAAGCGCCACCAATCACTGGCTTGGGAATCGACGCAACGACGGCACCAGCCTTGGGAAGAACGCCCAGGATGATCATGATGACACCGGCTGCGGTGACGACCCAACGGGACTTCACTCGAGTCAGACGCACCAGACCAACGTTTTGAGCGAAGCAGGTGTAGGGGAAGGAGTTGAGGACACCGCCCAGAGCGGTAGAAAGGCCATCGGCACGCAGGGCGTTAGCGATATCCGCGGGGGTAATGCGCTTTCCAACAACCTCACCCGTGGCGAAAACGTCGCCCGTGGTCTCGACTGCCGTAATCGCCATGACGATGAGCATCGAGATAATCGCTGCAACTGAGAACTTCGGAATTCCAAAGAAGAAGGGGGTGGTGACACCCACAGGTGCCGCCTCCCCCACAGCAGAGAAGTTCGCGTCTCCAAGGAGCCACGCAACAAGGGTTCCTCCGACCAGGCCCAGAAGAACCGCGATAGTCGCCATGAAGCCAGAGAAAATGCGCTGGATAACGACGATGACAGCCAAAGTACCCAGAGCGTATGCAAGCCCACGAAGAGTTCCAGGAATGGGATCGGCGCCAGCCTTCGCTGCCTCGGTTCCCCAGTACACGATGTCGTTTGCGGCAACCGAGATCAGGGTCGTTCCCATAACCGTTAGCAACGTGCCGGTAACAACCGGCGGGAAGAAACGAAGAAGTTTCGCAAAGAAGGGAGCGGCAAGGAAGGTGGCAATGCCTGCAACGATAATCGAGCCGTACATCGTCGCGAGGCCTTGAGTTCCGCCGCCTGCCGCCAGACCGACAGCAATCAGGGGCGAGACCGCAGTGAAAGTGACTCCTTGAAGGAGTGGCAGGCGGACACCGATCTTGGGTCCAAGTCCTGCAGATTGAATGATCGAGGCGATACCACAGGTGAAGAGGTCCGCGTTAATCAGGTGAACAGTGGTTGCCGAATCGAGTCCCAATCCGGTGGCAATAACCAGCGGAACGACAACCGCCCCGGCGTAAAACGCCAGGACATGCTGAAAGCCAAGGATTGTGAGCTTGGGGAAAGAAGGGACCGAATTGACAGGGTCGATGTGGATGGTGGACATTTTTGGCTGGCTATTTGCCATGGCGGTGCTCCTGCACGTCACTCAAAAATGGACCTCTTCATTTTTACTCATTTTGACGAGCAAATGAAAGTTCTCTCCAATTGCGTTGCTATTTCTTTGGTTGACGAGGCTGCACCTCCTTCCGTGATATCGCGCGGGAATTCCGCGGTGTCGGTCAGTAGGAAACCACCGGATGTGATTGATGACGCATTTATGAGTTTGCTTGTAAAGACGCCTTGTGCCTAAACTATTTCTTGGCCAATCAAACGGCAATGCGCTCGTAGCTCAATGGATAGAGCATCTGACTACGGATCAGAAGGTTGGGGGTTCGAGTCCCTTCGAGCGCGCAAGCGGCCCCGCTCGGTGCGTCCCACCGGTCGGGGCTTTGCTATACCCACCTATACCCGCGTAGGCGTGCAGATCTGTGCGTTACCCCCCAGGTACTCCTGCTGTCATACCCCCTTTCATTCGCAGTGATCCAGCACCACCTTCATCACCTTCTTTTCCCGTGGAGTCACCCCCAATCCCCAGGAGCTCTTCACAACAATTTGCCGCTGCACATACGCACAGCGATAACGAGCATTCGGCGGAAGCCACTGATCAGCCCTGCTCGCCCCTTTATCTTGATTCGCGTTGCCGTCAACAGCCAGCAAGTTTGTTGGATCATTCGCAAACTCTTGTCGACGCGTAGCATCCCACTGCCATGCACCGCTGCGCCACGCATTGGCAAGCGCAACAACGTGGTCGATTTGCACCCGATCTGAGGAATCCTCGCCCTTGCGGAATTCAATCGTTCTACCCGTATAAGGGTCATCAAGGATCCCCCCGATAACTACGCAGTTCGGAGAAGACACCTTCATTTGCAGGCTGCGTAAATCCCTTCGGAGAATGTCATTTCGTGTATCGCAACCATTTCGGTCGATATCTGCCCATCGCTGACCAAATTCATCACGTGAATAGCGCGGAGGAGATCCACTGCGCGTCTGAAGCACAGGAAGCTGATCCAGGATTTTCGCGCTATCGTCTACGCTCCCTAAAGAAGAGTCCGAAGGACCACTGGAGCTATTCAACCCTGTGCCCCATACGCCGAAAGCACCACCGATGATACCACCACGGACCAGTGCAAAGAGCACCCCCGCAACCGCGCATATAAGCAGGGCCACGATCAGAAGTTGTGAGCGTCTGAGACCTTTTCGGCGCGCCAACACTTACCTCCTTCCGACAGTTCTTCAGCCACTTTGGCACAGAGAACACACTTAGACATAAAGAGCCACAAATGTGTGGAAAACGCCGAATAGGCGTTCATCCTGTGGAAAGATCCGCTGCACAAACAACAGCGGCTTAATCATCACTTCCGACGATCTTCGCGACTGAAGCACGTGCAGCCTTGCGATTTCGAAGATTCTCACGCACAAAGTACAGACACACCAGGATCAGGGTCAGTGATCCCATTGCGACCAGCTGTGCGCGTCCGGCAGCGTTAAACATCATCAGAACCGCGATCGACAGCAATCCGATCACAGCGAACCACGGCAGCCACGGCCAACCCGGCATCCTCAGGGACAAAACCCCCTCGGCCTCGAGCTTCGAGTGCAAGCGGATCTGCGAAATAACGATCATCACCCACACGATCAACAGCACCATGCCCACTGCATTAATGAGCACCTGCATGATCGATGACGGAAGATACCAGTTCAAGGCGACGGAAATAAAAGCCAGAGCCACAGAAACCGCAACCGAGCGGCGCGGGGTTCGCCCGTCCTCAATATCACCGTGAAGCGCGGTTACTCCAAGGGCCTCGTCACCCTCATCAACAACTTTGTGCACGCGCGCACCCATAATCCAGGTCGGTCCCATTCCGCGTGCAGACAGCGAGTATGCGATTCGGGAAGATGCGTAGATATTCGCAGAGAAGGCACTAATCAGTGCGGTGAAAACGATGATCTCCATAATCATTCCGACCGCAGGGATCCCCGCCATGTTCAAAACCGCAGCGAAAGGACTGGTCTTCATCTCATCCGAATTCCACGGCAGCAGGCAGATTAACAGGGCAACAGAGCCCACGTAGAACACCAAAATGCGCCAAATTACCGAGCGAATAGCCTGCGACATCGCGTGCCTGGCATCATCGGCCTCGGCGGCGGCAATGGTAACAATCTCAAGCCCGCCAAAGGAAGTAATAATCGCAAGCAAACCAACCGCGATTCCGGGAAGGCCAGCAGGAGCAAAACCACCATTTCCAACGAATGCCTGGTGCAGGCTCTGAGCGCTCCCGGGAATAATTCCCGTCAGAAGGCCCAGTCCAACTACCAGGAAGAAAATAATTGCCGCGACTTTTAATCCTGCAAGCCAAGCCTCAACACGACCGAATTCCCCGGCCGCCAGCAGGTTAATCCCGCCCAGGACGACAACGATGACCAAAGTGACAACCCACTGGTCAACACTGGGGAACCAGGCGGTAAAGATCTGCGCTGCACCGGTAATTTCCAGGCCAAGCACCATGATCAGCATGCACCAGTACAACAAGCCAGAAGTAAAACCCGCCCACCGGCCGATTCCTGCCTCGGCGTAGGTCGAGAAAGATCCCGATGAAGGGATCGCGGCGGCCAACTCTGCCAGCGCATACATCACGGTGACAACGATTAGTGCAGCAAGAATGTAGGACACCAAAACGGCGGGTCCGGCCTCGGAAACGGCCACGCCGGTACCCAGGAAGAAGCCGGCACCAATCGCACTTCCCAGCGCCATCATCGACAGGTGCGCAGCCTTGAATCCTTTTGACCGAAGCTCACTCTCACCCGCGAAAGTCGCCTGCGACCCACCGCTGCCTTCCGCCATAGAGAGTGCCCCACTCTGAACCTTGTCTGTATTCATTGATCCGAACTATCCTCAGTAATCTTCTTGACCTCGCGTTCATCAAGCAAACGCAGCCGAAGGAGTGCCCGCAGCTGCGTTGCCGTCATGGTCAACGTCCAATCGTTATGCGAGGGGAGCTGCCACTTTCTCCAATGTGCAAGTACTGTGAAGCTCGACCCGACAATCGTCGCTACCAGCATGCCGATCTGTTCCAGGCCCGAGTGGCCAAAAGCAGCCATAATCGCCGCTGAGACAAATGCGGGCGTTGCGTAGAGGTTATTTCCGCCAAATACCTGGGGGACCATCCCCGCGGAAATATCTCGAATCATGCCGCCACCGACGGCGGTCATAATTCCCAGGAGAATCGCCGGTCCGACTCCCAGCCCAGCATTCAGTGTCTTCAGTGCTCCAGTCGCCGCCCAGCATCCCAGAACGGTTCCATCGGCCAGAACCAGCGCAATCCTCCAGAAGCGGGAATTGAGGCGCCAGAGCATAGCGATCAGCGCACCGACCAGTGCGGTCCCCAAGTAGAAGGGATCGGTCAAGGCAACCGGTGGGCCTTGATCCAGCATGATGTCACGGAGCATTCCGCCGGCCAGCGCACACATGATGGCCAACACCATGAAGCCGACTGCATCGAAACGTTTAATGCGCGCGATACGCCCGCCGAGGATCCCGTTCAAGAGCACGCCAAGAAGATCAATGACGCGGAACAGGTCCGGCAAAGTTTGATTGAGAGTATCGAGCACGCTCACTATTGTTCTCCACCTATCAACAGAATCCAAGGTTGTGGACGCGCAGTCTCAGTACACAAGACTAAGGACGAGGCCGTTCCCGTCGACAGAGCAGCACGGTCGCGTAGCTGTCCCCGGGTCAGGAGGCGGTGGTGCCGAAGAGAAGACCCAGCAAGAACGTTGCGCCAGCCGCACCAAAACCAACCGCTAGCTGGCGGAAAGCACGTGGGGCGGGTGCGCGACCCGAAAGAACCCCGACAATTCCACCGGTGAACATGAGCGCGATACCAACAAGGACAACCGAAATGCCTGCAGCAAGCACTCCATCAAGCCTGAAAATATAGGGAATCAGGGGCAAAAGAGCACCGAGAGCAAAACAAATGAAGGACGAGATCGCAGCGCGCGCTGGGGTACCGATCTCTTCGCTTGCTCCCGCATCTTCATCTTTGTGCGCCGCAAAAATGGGGCGGCGCTCTGTGCCATCTGCACTTGCTGCAGCTTCGCCGCCGGAACGACGATCAGATTCCGCAAGTTTCGCAAAAACATCTGCTGCGTGTACCTTCGCACTTTCCTCATCTTCCCCGCGAGCGCGGAAAAGCAGTGCCAATTCATTGGCATCGACATCGACAGCATTCAAAGTGTTATCAACACCGGGATCAGGAATCGAGGCGTCCAATAGCTCACGCTGAGAACTCACGCTCACCCATTCACCGGCGGCCATGGACATTGCACCTGCAAGCAAGCCGGCAACACCCGTCGTCAAAATGGCATGCGAGCTCATTCCTGCACCGACGACGCCCAGAATCAACGCAAGGTTTGATACCAAACCATCGTTCACTCCAAAGACAGCAGCCCGGAAAGTGCCCGCTAAGGATTCACGAGAACGCTGCGCAAGCGAACGAACGACCTCGCCATGCAAACGTTCATCGGCAGCAATCGCAGCGGGAACATCGGCATCGTCATCATAAGAGGACCGCTCTTCGGTTCGCTGAGCCATCGCCAGAACAAAAATCGTCCCGAACATGTAGGCCAGGGCAGATGAAATTCGGGTACGAAGCGGAGGATGCGGTGCGGGAAGTGCATGCTCTCCCAGCAGAGATAGCCAGTACTCCTCATGACGCCCCTCGGCCTCGGCAAGGCCAAGGAGTACTTGGCGTTCTTCGCCCGTCCGACGTTCAGCAAGTGCGCGATAGGTACGCGCCTCCATGCGTTCTTCGGCCAGGTAGCGGCGCCAACGTCGAAACTGCGCGCGCGAAGCTTGCTTTTCAGTGTGATGGGAATCAGTCATTGTGAATGCGTCCGCGCCTCAGCCCGCGTAGGTCGGTAGATCGTCTTCGGTAATCTCCGGTTCGGCGGCCGGCATGCGGAACAGTCGTTCCTTCACCGCATCGGCAACTTTATCCGTGACCTTCTCACCCTGGGTGCGGACAAGCGCTGACATTTTTTCACCGGCAGCATCTAGCGGACGAGCGATCAACGGGAAGCGACGGAGCTTTCCCGCGCACGCACAAATTCGCGCGTATTGTTCGCGCCCCGCTCGGGTCCCCAGCACGTAGCCGATCCCGAAACCGACGGCGATTCCCATTTTCGTTCCCATGATGCGTCTTTCTTGTGCGATCAGGCGCGTATGCGCCGGTGTGCGATGGTGACTATCGAATAAAAACTAGCCTAGTAGTTTCCCAAAGGGACACGCTACTTGTTTACCTTTTCGCACGTTGTGAGATGGGGTATTTCGCATCTTCTATGAAACCAGTACCGTGGAGGTATGAGCGAAGTACGTATGAACACACCCCGAGGGATCACCCTGTCGGGAACTTTCGTTCAGCCCGTAGATTCACGGGACGCCGCTGTGCTGTTTTCGCATTCTTTCCTTGCAGATGAACACTCGGGTGGACACTACGATGAGCTAGCACGCGCCTACCGCAAAGCTGGGTACGCGACACTCCAATTCGATTACTCGGGGCATGGACGCTCCGATGACGAGGTGATTACGCGCGAGTCTCAGATCGAGGACCTCCAGGCCGCATCGGGCTGGCTCGCCGATCAGGGTTTCGCCCACCAGATTATTCACGGTCACTCTTTCGGCTCGGTCACTGCACTTGCCGCTCACTTGACCCATGCGACCGCGCTGTTTCTTTCTGCTCCGGTACTTGGCCCACTCTCCTACGACTGGAGTGCGATTTTCTCCGATAGTCAACTAGACGAATTGGAGCACACCGGCCAGACCCAGATCCCGGACGACTCCGATGGGCCTCGCGAATTTTTCACGATCTCCAAGCAGACGCTGGCCGACCTTTCCATGGTCGATTCTTCAATCATCGATCCGAAGGGCGCGCCTGCATTCATCCTCCACGATGCCGATGACATCGATTTGGGTCTGGTTGATCTGACGCGCGATGCTTTCCACCGTCTTCCAGACGGCTCTCGGGTTGAATTGGTTCACGATACCCGTTTTGGTGCCGGTGAGCATCCAGAAATCCTTCTCGAGGCCGCGCTTGAGTGGGCGCATCTGTGGGCAGAGCCCAGTGTAGAGTTCCGCCAGTAACGTACACACCCAGCTGTGGCGAAAGTTCTTCGTTACCCTGAAGGGGTGTCCATTTCATCGCGGCCGAGGCGTCGGCGCACACATTCGCGCAGGGGTCGCTCCCCTCATGCACCCGCGCCTTTCCGTCCCTTCACGCCTGAACAGCTTGCTGCTCGGGCCGCTGCGATTCCACTGATTTCTTTTCCCGATCTTCCGGTCAGCGCAAGGCGTGAGGAAATTGCGCAGGCAATTTCGCAGCATCAAGTTGTCATCATCTCCGGCGAAACCGGCTCGGGAAAAACCACGCAGATCCCAAAGATTTGCCTCCAATTAGGCCGAGGCGTGGCTGGCATGATCGGGCACACCCAGCCTCGCCGTATTGCAGCGCGTTCGGTTGCAGAACGCATTGCCGCTGAACTTGGCCAAAAGGTGGGCAAAGAGCCCGGTGAGGTCGTGGGCTACCAGGTGCGATTCACCGATGAGGTCGGTCCGACCACTTTGGTCAAACTCATGACCGATGGTATTTTGCTGGCGGAAATTCAGTCCGACCCGATGCTGCGTCGCTATGACACCCTGATCATTGACGAGGCCCACGAGCGCAGCCTGAACATTGATTTCATCTTGGGCTACCTTGCGCGCCTACTCCCCTTGCGTCCCGACCTCAAGGTCATCATCACGTCAGCGACCATTGATTCGGATCGTTTCGCGCGTCACTTCGGCCGATGGAACGGTCCAATTGGACGGGGCACGCTCATTGAACCCGCACCGGTTATTGAGGTTTCGGGTCGTACTTTCCCGGTTGAGATCCGCTACCGTCCCCTTGCCGCCGATACTCCGACTTCCTATTCCTCCTCAAGCACCTCCCTCGCTGCTCAGCCCACTGAAAGCAGCCTGGCCACGGCCTCGGCAATCGAGGAAGAAAGCACTGGAAGTGGCGTCGAACAACTGGTTTTAGAGGACCCGGATGATCCCCTTGCTCTGGAGGGCTACGGCGCGGGCCAATACATTGACGTTGAAACCGCAATATGCCATGCGGTCGATGAG
>CALIEP010000086.1 GCA_938022345.1 uncultured Actinomyces sp. | reverse complement strand
CGCATACGTCCTTGGCAGCCCGACACCAAACCCACCTGGTCACCTCGACTAGAGGCAAGCCATGCGACGACCTGACATATCGTCAATGCAATCGCTTCTTTACTTTCACCCGAAGGGGCAAGCGCACTCATCGAGCGACCGGTATCAACAACCAACATGACCTGAACATTCGCACTGGCTTCAAATCGCTTAACGATGGGCTTTCCAGCACGAGCGGTTGCTGCCCAGTCGATATCTTTGACATCATCGCCGGGCTTATATTCGGCCATGTCCAAAAATTCCCAGCCCTGCCCTGCACGCGCAGAATAGTGCTGGCCCTCCATCAAGGAGAGCAGCTTGCGCAAGATCGGGAGCTGAGTTCGACCGCCCAGAGCACGCAGCTGTGCGTTATTCGCGTGCGCTTTTTGATGCTGGTCGACGTCACCGAGGGTCTGAGACGCACCCTCAACGACCCCCTTCTTCAGGATTGGGCTCACGGTACTGCTACCGCGTTGAAGACGGCATCGATCAAGCCATCAACTGAAATCTCATCAGCCATCGCATCGAAGGTGCGAATGATGCGGTGGCGAAGAATCGCGTGACGAAGCTTCTTAATATCATCGGGCATCACGTAGTTGCGACCAGCCATCAGCGCCACAGCTTGGCTCACGCGCATGAGAGCGATACCGCCACGAGGCGATGCGCCCACTCGCACATGCTGCGAGAAACCGGGAAGCGGGTTGGGGCCCATACCACGAGTGGTATTGATGATATCGACGATGTATGCCTTCAAAGTATCGTGCAGGAAGACGCGTCTGGTCATCTGCTGGAGGAAAGTCAGATCTTCCAGGGAGATGGGCTCCGCATCGATGGGCTTGTCCATAGTCCCCGCTTCGATGCGATTAAGAACCTCAAGCTCCTCCAAGGGCTTGGGGTAGGTGATGATTTCTTTCATCAAGAAGCGGTCCATCTGCGCTTCGGGAAGCACATAGGTTCCTTCTTCTTCAATGGGGTTCTGAGTGGCCATCACCATGAAGGGCTTGGGCAGCGGATAGACAATTCCACCGATGGTGGTCTGTCCTTCCTGCATCGCCTCGAGCATGGCAGATTGGGTCTTTGCCGATGAACGGTTGATTTCATCGAGAAGCACGATATTGGCGTGGACGGGCCCCAGTTCCGTTGTCATTTCATTTTCGGCCTGGTTCCAGATACGCGTACCAACAATATCGTTCGGCATCAGGTCTGGGGTGCATTGAATGCGGTGGAATGAACCCGAAATTGCCTGCGCAATCGTTTGAGCGGCCGTAGTCTTTGCCAAACCGGGGACAGATTCCATCAAGATGTGTCCCTGAGCCAACAGGCCAACAATCAGGGTTTCACGAAGGGTTTCTTTGCCGACAACGCGCTCTGAGAAGATCTTCTGGATACGGTCCAGGAGCTCTTTGCTGCGTTTGAGCTCATCATCGGTGAGATAAGTGGACATTCAGGAAACTCCTGGCTCATTGAATAATTACGAATATCTTACTGTTTTTTAGAAGCGCATTCAGATCCGTGAGTCACCGGTCTTTCCCAATCACTGCGTGCTACTGGGAGTGGGCAAGGTGATTGGAGGTACGGAAAAACTGGGTATGGTGACTGAAATGGTCGGAATATGCGTCATCGTTGGGGTATGAGAACTCTTGATCGTCGTATGTGCACAGGCGCGAATAATCCCGAATACCAGCATGAAGATGACCGCAAGAATCCATCCCGTACGCTTCTTTTTTCGCGCGACAGCCTGCGATTCATACCCGTAGGCGCCCGTGGAAAGACTATTGTCTGCGGGAGTTCCACCGGGATTACGCCAGGCCTCCTCCATTTCCGGAGCATTTTGCCGCCACAGACGAACAGTGTCCAAGTGCGTGATGTAGTCGGGCAAGGGCTTCACACTGCCCTGTTCAACTCCTCGGGGTCCGTATTGGTTAAAGCTATCAACCAGCTCGATTTCCTGATCGAACAGCGAATCAATAGTCAGAGTTGGAACATTTTCTTGAAGATACCCAAGCAATGAGTCAAAGATAACTAATGACTCTGGACTGATGAAAGCTTTGGGATAGAGCGGCAAGAAGGTCCCATCGCGATCAATAAGGATATAGGCCCTCCCCGTACGAATAAGTACCGCAATGTTTGCAATGGTAATTTCAACACGACGGGTAACCAAGTTCGGATTACCGGCCTTCAATGGATCAAACCACTGCGCGACGAGCCTGTCACTTGAGGCCATGAGGTGATGAGGAAGAATCATCGAGTATCAGCTGAGGTTTTCAGGAACGCTCGATAGAAGGTCTGTCCCCTCCGTCGAGGGATAGGGAATCGAAGGGGCCGGCTCGGGATAACCCTTATAGAGTGGGAAGTGGTCGTAAGTAGACTTCGGTGTGGTCAGAAGCGGGTAACGCTGCAGCAGCTGGGGCGATGCCACGTCATACGCGATGTGGGCGCACGCAATTGCTCGGTCGATGATATCGCGAACCTCTGCGGGGGTCGGCACACTGGTGTCATTGATCCGGTGCAAGTGCTGCGAAACGTCGAGATTCTCATCATCTGCAACGCGCTCGATAATTTGGGAAAGATCGACCGTTAGTTTGCGCTCCGGTTTAAAGAATTCATCAAGGAAACGACGCGCATCCCAGTACATGTCCATTTCTTTGAAACGGACCATTCCAATGAGTTCTGGAGCAATTGAGTAAGCAGCGCTTGACACTTTGATGTCCGAGTAACGCGAATTCATCGCTCGCAGAACATTTGTAGCGTCAATGGCAATTGCCCAACGTGCCGCAAGACCTGCGCGCGTCATTGGGACAGCAAAAGAGAATAGATAATTTGTTCCACCCTGCCACTGACTACCCGGCTGATACTGGTCACGCGGTGTCTCGGTATTTACTGCTAGAAGGTCATCCAGGTCCAAAGAGTCTGGCGCGCGATCAAAGCCCAGTCCCAAGAAGTCAGGTTCTGTCGTCACAAAAACACAGGGGTAGCGGGCTTCAAAAGGCGAGATCCGGCGCGCAAGTTCGCAGGCCGCAGGAAAGTATTTTTCGGCCTCGAAAGTCACGGTATCCGGACGGAAAATAGCGAGCAAAGCTTCGGAAATACCTGCGCGATTGGCCACCTCAGATGCCCACATATCAGAGGCATCCGCATGTCCGGCAGATGGAAGCATGCCTTCGGGGTTTTCAAAGCAAGCCGGCAAACGCAACCACGCTTGGCGGACGATCTCGCGCGGCCCATGTACGCGGATATCGATTTCAGAAAGGTAGCTTGCTAATTCAACCTGAGCGGACGCGAACTGACCGGGGGCATATTCAACTGGACGTTTGAGCTCGGTGCCAATGGACTCCATGAGCACGTGAAGGGCACCGATTTCTTCCGGAGCGACATTGAATGTTCCGTAGGCGAGTGTCAAACACATCCACAGATCATCCGGATTTCCCGATGATGGCTCGAGTACGGCCCACTCGTATCCGTTAACAGTCGTCCATCGTTTAACAGCCAATTCGCCTCCCCACGTGAGCGCCCAAAATGCGCACGTATCTTCTACTCTAAAACATCGCTGAAAGACAAACATAGGCGGGCGGCCCCCGCTGTGGGAACCGCCCGCCTATTGAGTGTGCTAGCTAGAAGCTATCAGGCCTGCTTTGCAGCAGCGATGCGTGCACGGAACTTCGCGAGCTGCTCGGTGATAGCTGCGGGGAGCTTGTCGCCGAACTGCGAGAAGTATTCTTCGGTGTCGTCCATTTCTGCCGACCAAGCATCGGGGTCAATCTCGAAGAGCTTTGCCCACTTGGCTTCGTCGATATCCAGACCTTCAAGGTTGAAGTCCTCGAAGTGCGGGTAGCGACCGGTGACGCCGTCGATTGCCTCGACCTCGCCAGCTGCGCGGCGAACGATCCAGTCCAGAACGCGGGCGTTGTCGCCGTAGCCGGGCCACATGA
>CALIEP010000085.1 GCA_938022345.1 uncultured Actinomyces sp. | reverse complement strand
AAGTTTTTCGTGCGCACGAGCAGTAGCAACATAGTGGCGTGCGGGACGTCCGCGACCACGTCGCCCTACCTGTCCCGGTTCGTGCTCAGCAATTTCGTTATCGGAAAGCAAGATGGTGAGGTGACGACGCACTGCCGCAGTCGTCAGTCCAAGAATGCGCGCAATTGTCGAGGCGGTTACCGGCCCCTTCTCAACAACAAGGTCACGTACCTGCTGCCGGGTGCGCGCATCACTGCTCTCCACGCTGCCCTCCAAGCGAATTACATTCACAACTCTTGAATCTCATGAAAAGCATACGCTCTTTATGAAACATTTTCGTTGCGAAATACCGCCCGATTTGCGCGACTCGCATCACAAGTCTTAGGTCCAAGGTCCTTCGGTCAGCGAAGCCATTGAGATGAGAGGCTACGAAGCTGCCAGCCGCGACGACGTGCCGCATCTGTTGCAAGAACGGCAGACACAGTTGACGCATTATGAAGGCGCCCATCAAGTGCCGCGGTCACCGCCTCATCAAGACTCACCCACTGGTATTCAAAATCAGCTTCTTCATCCTCACGGTCAAAAGTTTGACCTGTCGGCGCCAGGCCTCGCGCAAGGAAGATTCGAATTGATTCAGACGAACATCCTGGAGAATTGAAAATATCGAGAAGAACGTCCCAGTGTTTGGCAGTCAAATCAGCTTCTTCAGCCAATTCTCTCTGAGCACCAATCAGTGGGTCTTCTCCCGGAATATCAAGGAGTCCGGCAGGCACTTCCCAGAGTTTTGCGCGGACCGGATGACGATACTGACGTTCAAGAAGAATTTCCTCGTTGCCCTCGTCTCCGCGTAGCGCGACGATTACCACTGCACCAGGATGTCCCATGTATTCACGAGCAATGGGTTGTTCAGAGTGTGCAAGAGTCAGCTCATCACGTTGGATATCAAAGACTTTTCCTTCGAAAACGGTCTGAGACGACACTACGCGAACAGGGACATGCTCATCTTGAAATTCACTCACGGTTCTATTGTCCCTCACTGAGCGGGAGGGAAGATTGAGGTCGCGCCGCTACCGACACCGAAGGAACGAGCACTCGCGTGAGCATCCTTAAGGGCCAAGACCGCGGAAATCGTTCCCTGTGTCGTTCCAACCTGATCAACGGTCGTTGCCGCAACGTTTGCATTGCGTAGGACACTAATGGTGGAACGATCACTTGAAGCATCGCCAAAAATAACGCCACCGAAAGGCGCATTGCCGATCATCTTCGCCAAGCCTTCCCATGATGCTTGCGAAGCCAAAGGAGCAGCCGCAGAAGTCTCATTCGTGGAGGTCGTGTTTGCTCTGGGACCAATAACGATGATTGCCTGAGCGCCACCCTGAGGATCTTGAGAGATCTTCATAATGGGGGTATCTCCACCCGTGAGGATTTGCTTCACAAGATCAGGCTCGGATCCAGATTGAGTCAATGAAGACACGATCGCCTGCGCAATCACTGCCTCGGCCCCTGCATCTGCTGGCAAACCACTCAGGTGCGAGGCAAGAGGCGTCGACAATGTACTACGGAAAGTCGCAGAATCTGCGCTCAACCACGTATTCGTCAACTCGGCCTCGCCCGAAACCTGCGCGCCAGCCTGTCCGAGGGTTTGACGCATTGAGTCGACATCCGCAGAATCTGTTCCCGGCACTGTTACTAGCGCAACCGAAACCCCGTTCAGAGAACCATTGAGTCGGCTCTGTGCGAGTTCAGAAACAGCACGCGCTTCAATCTTGCCGTTGTTCTGTGCCTGGGCAAGCGCCTCGTTTGACGAGGCCGTGGTGGCCTTTGACGCCAAACCTGAAGAAATTCGCGACTGAAGCGGTCCCGCACCGAGGACAACGCCTAGGCACAGCGCAACAAACACCGCGATCAAAGAAACAATGTGATAGCGAAAATTCACCATGAGATATCTTCCTTAAGCAGTGAATGCGCCAGCCCAGTTGGCTAGCTCAGAGGTTGCTGAATTCGTCGGGGACCACAGCTGCGAAACCCAATCCCACACACCGGTAAATAGGTCGTGTCCCCATGGAGTTGACCAGAGCGCAATACCCATTGAGATTAGAAGGACACATGACAAGAGGAAAAGCGAGCCACCGCGGATACGGCTTCGATAAGTAGCGCTGACAGCACGCGCCGGAATCAACAGATCACCGGCTCGCAAACGGATCAAGAACGCGGGCGTGACAACCGAACGCGAGAGCTCAAGATAGTCCTCAAGCTCGCGAGCATCCCCCGCAATAACAATTGCGGCAGGATCCATAAAACTCAAAACGCTGATCGCCACATCAACTGCTGCTGCAGTGAGATCGACCTGGTGATAATCGATCCCCATACGATTAAGACGATCACGCCCCTGATCACCATCGTGAGCACGCGGAACAACAATTTCGGCGCCGCTACGCAGGATTCTGTCTGATACTTCAGTCATATCACCGACGATGATTGCCGGCTTTAGATGCGCACGCCGTGCGCGGAGTGCACCACCCTCTACCGCGACCACAATAGGCTGCGTGTCACGGATCCACTGACGGAGGTCTTTCAATTGCTGGCTGGACCGCGGGGAATCACAAACTAGAAGAACCTGTTGACCCGCAATCTTTGTTGACAGCTTCGGATAGCCTTCACCGTGAAGAACCGCAGCGCCTTCATTTTCTAGGAATGTCGCGGTGGATGCTTCAAAAGCCTGAAGTTGGTCGGAGAGAGTCTGATCAGCATTGGGAAGCTCATCCTCTAGCGGTGAGCGGGAATCGTATCGGTTCCCTTGCGCAATTCGCTTTCCCTTGCATTGAATTTCAGAACCAACGATCCTCACCGTATCGCCGTCTTTAAGGGCCCACACATCTGGTCCGCAATCATCAATTAGCACTATGCCTGCGTCAAGAAGTGCCTGGGGACCGCGGCTTCGAACACGGCCGGTTACCGAAAGCTGTGCATTAATCACAACTCTCGCGCCGCTTTCGATAAGAAGCTCCGCGTCTGCCTGAGTGAGATCGTTGTCCTCAATCAGTAAAAAATCACAGTTGTCGAGCTGAGGTACCTTCTGGTGCAGGTCTCTGGCGATCCACACACGTCCCTCAATCGAGGTAGCATCGCTACCTGAAAATCCTGATTTTTCTTCCGTCACGCCTTCGATTGTGGCATGTCCTGGCCAAGGAGCTCATAAGCATGTCGGCGCGCCGCCTCAGAGTGCGCATCCCCACTCATCATGCGCGCAAGCTCAGCAGCGCGTTCTTCACCCTCAAGCACGCGGATCGAGGTTCGGCCATCCGACTTCTCGATGTAGAGATGATGATCGGCATAGGCAGCAACCTGCGCAAGGTGAGTCACGACAATGACTTGATGATGATCAGCGAGCCGAGCAAGACGAGCGCCAACCTCCACTGCCGTTTTCCCGCCAATTCCAGAGTCAACCTCGTCAAAAATGAATGTGACATCGCTGTCGGACTCCCCCAAAATCACCTCTAAAGCAAGCATGACGCGGGAGAGTTCGCCTCCTGAAGCACCCACACCTAGGGGCCTCGGCGGTGCTTGCGGGTGTGGTTGGAGGAGCATCACGGGGTCTTCAAGACCATGAGACTGCGGGGTGTGTTTCTCCCAATCGACACTAAAAGACGCATCAGGCATCGAAAGAGAGTGAAGTTCGCGTGTCACCTTTGAACTGAGTTCTTCCGCCAATTGCCGACGGGACTGAGCCAGCGCTTCACCAGCTATGAGCACCTGCGCTTGAGCCTTTTCAAGTTCCTTCTCCACAACCTCTGGACTGTCGTGTTGAGCAGTAAGTGCGTCAAGGCGTGAACGTGCGTTCTTCTCCCACTCAAGGAGTGAGGGAATATCGCTTGCCCTCCCCTCCATCAGTTGACGCAGGGAGGATCGGCGAGAGTGCAACGCAGCCAAGGCCTCGGGATCGGCTTCAACGGTTGAGAGGTAATGTGCAAGATCATCGCGGACACTGGCCAGTTCCATTGAGGACTGCTTAAAGCGCTGCCCGATAGAGGCAAGTGCATGATCGACACGCGCCGCCATCCTCAGCGAGTCGAGAGCACGACCAATCAAATCGAGGATCCCATCGGTATCCTCATCGCCATCAAGAAACTCAACTGCTGCACCTACATGACGGCGCAGATCTTCCGTATTGGTCAGGCGTTGAATCTTCGAAAGGATCTCTTCTTCTTCGCCTTCTTGGGGTTTGAGAGAATCAAAAAGTGCTAACGCGCTCGAAAGCTCAGAAATCTCTTCCTGTCGGTCACTGGAAGAACGCCTCAACTCACGCAAACGCGAGCTAAGATCAACGGCTTTTTTCCATGCCGCACTGTACTCATTGATCAGATTCTGGTGCTCGTCTCCACCATAGGAATCCAGAGCCTCTCGTTGAGCTCTCGTCGAACGAAGACGAAGCTGATCTGATTGTCCATGAATAGTACCCATG
>CALIEP010000084.1 GCA_938022345.1 uncultured Actinomyces sp. | reverse complement strand
TCCTGCTCGTTAAGAAAATCCCACGTGAGTTCTTCAAGCGGGTAACTGCCCGTGACTGTACCCTTCTGAATGAAATCCTGAGGGGAAGCGGTAATCACTCGTCGATTTGTTACGGCCACCATTTCCGGTGCAACAACAACTGAACGTTGAGCTGCCCGTCGGAGGAATCCCGCGGCTTGTCCGGGCTTACGAATGCCAGGCGCCTTTGTGTCTTCACGTTGGGGCAAGCCTGCCCAAGCGATTTCTATCGCCTCGGCGAAAGGAGAAGAAGCTTTTGCAAGAAGCCGGTGCGACAGTCGATCAACGGGAAATGCCAGTGCGCATAATTCTTCGCCTTGATCGAGGAACCAACGCAGAGTATCGGTGTATGCGCTTGTGTCGTAACCTTCAGGGGCACATGTAACTGTGGGTTCTGGTTGCGGGTTCTCGCGGATGCCGAGCTGGTGGGTGAGGCCGTCAAGTGCCTCGAGCAGCTTTTGCGCGGTCTCCTGTGAGACCTTTGAATCTCCACGTTTCTGCGTCAGTGGAATGGTCCATTTCCCAGTGGTATCGGCGATGACGTGAAGTTCACGAATGAGCGCATACAGTAGTTCTCGCTGAGTTTGAAGATCCGTTTCAATTTCCTGTTGGATCTCAGGAAGATCGAGAGTTAGCGGTTCGCCGTTTGCCAGTTCATGACTGCGCTTGAGAATTGAGAGACAAACCCATGCTTGTAATGTTTCGAAAGCTGCGCATGCATCGATAATGATGTTCTGCGCATTCAATCGCAGGTAATCACGCCTTTTAGTTACATCGCGCTGAGCTTGCCGCAGCTCATCGATGTGATGCTGGATTTGGCCCTTATAGTGATTCCGGTGCGATCTCAGTTCGTGGAAGAGCCCACTGACTGTATCCCAATTCGAGTCCGAGACTTTGCCTTGCTTCATGCTGAAGCGGTAGACCTCAGTTATTGTTTCACAGACGCCCTGGTAGTCAGCTTTTCGTGAGCTTGTGAGAACTTGAAGCGTTTGCTCGGAGACCTGTTGGACGCTGCGTATGTGCTTTGAAATATCGCTGAGCTGCATCTGAAGTGCAACCGTTGCGATTGCTGGCCCAACGGCAGCAAGAACGCCGGAGAGCCGCGCGCTCGTAACTGAAAGTAGACGTGCATTTCGGACAAACTGTCCATTTGAACCGCGGATTACTCCAAGTACGCCGCCTCCGGCTGTTTGTGTGAGTGTTGCGCCATCAGCGAGGAGAGCCTGTGAGGCAGCATCGAGCCTGTAGAGGCCAGAAGCTTGAATGAACGCATTCGCTGCGGAGGCTACACCGCCGCCCGCTGCAGCGATTTCACCTACTGAAGCAACAAGATCGTTGAGGGAATCGCCAAGAACAAGCTGGTCGGTAATCTTTTCAAGTCCTTCAGCGTTCGGACCGATCACGATTGCAAGATCGTTTTCCAAGGGGATGAGAAGGGTTTCTCCGACTTCTGGTGAATATTGCAATTGCGTGTTCTGAGTTGCGTCGTCCATGACTCCACCCTGTTTATTGCTGTTCTCCCCGCCCCGGGAAATAGAACGAGGTGAATTTTATGCTATCACGCAGCTTAGGTTCAGTTTTTGCTTCCCCCGCGCCTCCACTGAACGTAGTCGTGGTGGATGTACTTGTGTCCCCGCGCAGGATCGAGGGGTGCAATCTCGCGTTTTTCTGACACTTTGTCGCTGCGAGGGTTGGGCGTACGGTCCTACACTTGCCACGTTACCCGTGAAGGAGGCCTCACAGTGCCGGGATTGGACCCCTACGATGCGATCATGCTGCTGTCCTATGGTGGCCCCAACGGCATGGAGGATGTCCTTCCGTTCATGCGCAACGCAACGCGGGGCCGTGGAATCCCCGATGAACGCCTTCTTCAAGTCTCGAAGCACTACGAGCGTTTCGGCGGAGTTTCGCCCATTAATGCCTGTAATCAGCGCCTGATCGCTGACCTATCCGCTGAACTCTCGCGTCGCGGATATGACATCCCCGTCGGCTGTGGGAATCGCAACTGGCATCCCTTCGTCGCCGAGGGCCTGGACGAACTCGCCCAAGCCGGCGCGCGACGCATCCTTGTTCTGCCGACCTCCGCCTACGCCTCGTATTCGGGGTGTCGACAGTACCGAGAAGACCTTGCCGAGGCCGCGCAGTCCCTCAGCGAAAAGTGGGGGAGTATCGCCTTGGGTGCAGAGGACAGTGCGGACAACCCGAGCGCTGACATCATTGTCGATAAAGTGCGCCCCTACTATTCGACGCCCGGAATGGCCAGTGCTGAAATTGCCTCGATCCGTCGCGCGTGGTCGGCCCTAGTTGAGGGCGGGGTGGATCCCGCTGGGATTAGACTGATTTTAGTCACTCACTCCATTCCCGTGAGCATGGAAGAAGGATCCTCTCCTTTCCCCTTCCTTCCTGCCGTT
>CALIEP010000083.1 GCA_938022345.1 uncultured Actinomyces sp. | reverse complement strand
CAAAGAACATGCGGTCCATGTCCAGGGAGACGCCGTGGGGAACGCCCACGAAGGACAGGTGACCACCGGGACGCACGCAGCCGAGCGCCTGATCGAAGGATGCCTCGTTGCCGACCGCCTCGACGACGCCGTCTGCGCCAAGGCCGTCGGTCAGTTCTTCGACGGTGACGTTGCCGGGTTCGTGCATGACAACAGCGCGCATGGCACTCCTCGGGTAGAAGGATCTATGCCCATAACGCTAGTTCGTCAATAGCTGGGTCTGCAGTTGATAGATTGCGATTTCACTGAAGGCAAAGATCGCTCTCTCAGCCTGTTGATTCGCAAGCAAGTACACTAAAGCCCATGGCTTTCACTGTTACCAGCGTTAATGTCAACGGAATCCGCGCCGCACACCGCAAGGGCATGATGGAGTGGCTCGACGCCAACCCCTGTGATGTTCTTCTTCTCCAAGAAGTCCGTGCGGATGAAGAAATCGCCACTGAACTGCTGGGCGATTCGTGGGAAAGCATCATTCTTCCCTGCCGAATTAAGGGACGCGCTGGCGTTGCAGTTGCAGTGCGCAAGGATAGCGCTCATATCAGTGGAGAACCGCGTCTTTCCCTTGACGATCAGGAAACCGATGTTGATTCTGGACGCTGGTTAGAAACAACGGTTGAAACCGGACAGGGGCGCGTTCGCGTCGTTTCCGCCTACTTCCACTCGGGCGAAAAAGACACCCCCAAGCAGGACGCGAAGATGGCGCATCTTCCGCGTATTGGTCACCGCATGGGTGAGCTCCTTTCCGACGCCGCGCAGGGGCAAACGGACATCCTTGGGACCGTCGTTGCTGGATATTTCAACATCGTTCGCACCCGCTCCGATATTAAGAATTGGACTTCGAACCACAACAAACGCGCGGGCGTACTCGATGAGGAAATCGCATTCCTCGATCAGTGGCTCGACGCGGGATGGCATGACGTTATGCGTGATCTTGCCGGCGATGTTCAGGGTCCCTACACCTGGTGGTCCCAGCGCGGCCAAGCTTTTACCAATGACACGGGTTGGCGCATCGATTACCAGTTTGCGACTCCCGCGCTTGCGGAGAAGGCAACCTCTTTCGCTATTGGTCGCGCGGCCTCGTACGAGGAACGCTGGAGCGACCACGCGCCGCTGTCGGTGAGCTACGAACTCTAAATACTCAGGCGCTCTCGAAATCGAAGAGGGCCATGGAGGAGTAAACGCCGTTCTCATCCACGCGATCTAAGCGGAATCCGGGGACCATCCACGATGCCTCGTCGCAGGGGCCCAAATTCATTGCGCGATCAAGCAGGGCATCGGAGACGCCCTGCGCTAGGGTCACGTGGGCGTGATAGGGGAAGCGTGAGGGCGCATCCAAGGGGCCCGAGCGAATATCCTCGGCCAACATCGTGCACTCGCGCTCACCTTCGGCAAGAGAAAGGTAAACGACGGGAGAAACGGGGCGGAAAGTGCCGGTTTCTCCCAGAGTGACGCGGAAAGGCGTGTAGCGCTGAGCGACGGCGCGAAGGTGCTCGATCACTTCTTCGCGCCGTTCCATATCTACTGCGGTGGGCGGCAAGATTGTAATGTGCGCGGGCACTTTCGTGCCTTGATCATCCCCAAGGCTCACGCGGATATCGGTAAGAACGCTCACCCATGGTTCAGGCAGGGCAATAACAACGCCCAGCCATTCTTGGCCCGGTAAGCGCTGTGGAAGATACATTGAACTACCTGAAATGGGGAATAGGAACCTGCTCATGGTACATGGACGCGGGGGTTCGGGGCACATCGTGGCAAAGATCGTTGCGTAGAGAACTGCCTGAATAGGCTAGGCTTGTCGGTAGTGTACGAGTTTGAAACACCCAAGGAAGTGTGCACGTGGAACTGTCATGGTCAACCGCTCTAAGCGCCGAAGAAGGACGCGAACTAGCTGCTCAGCTCTTTGAAGAAACTTTTGGCTACCAGCCCCAAGACGTCTGGTCTGCCCCTGGACGTGTCAACGTTATTGGCGAGCACGTCGACTACAACGGTGGTCCCTGTCTGCCAATCGCCCTGCCGCATCGGGCATACATTGCCTATGCCCCTCGCGAAGACCGTTTGCTGCGCTTGGTGTCGCCCCAGACTCGCGAGGCCGTGGATGAGTTAGACCTCGACCTCATTGCTCCGCGTGGCTGCGAGGGCGAAGTGAATGGCTGGGCTGCATATCTATCTGGCGTTGCCTGGGCTCTCGAAAAGTCGGGGTATGGTCCCCTTCACGGTTTTGACGCCGCGCTCTACTCCTGCGTACCCCGCGGTGGCGGGCTTTCATCCTCGGCTGCACTCGAGTGCGCGATGGCTGTCGCGATTGACGAGGCCGATAACCTGGGGTTGGCGGGCCCGCTGAGTTCGCCGAACGATAAGGGGCGAGCAATCCTTGTCGAGTGTACTCGCATGGCAGAAAACCAGATCGCAGGAGCGAACACTGGTGGCCTGGACCAGACTGCTTCACTGCGTTGCCTAAGCGGACACGCGCTGGCACTGGATTGCCGAGATATGAGTGTTGAGCACATTCCCTTCGATCTGGAATCGCAAGGGCTTGCTTTGCTGGTCATCGATACCCGTGCTGCTCATTCCCTTGCAGATGGACAGTACGGTCAGCGACGTGCCGATTGTGAAGAGGCAGCACGCCAGTTGGGCGTCGATCAGCTTGTTGACGTCGAGGACCTCGAGGCTGCCACTCAAGCGTTGAGCGAGGAACGCTTGATCAAGCGTATGCGTCACGTTGTTTCTGAAATTGCACGTACCCGCGCCCTTATTGAGCTCCTGAAGGAAGGGCCGCTTGAGGGGGATCGCGTTAAAGTCGTGGGCGCTCTCATGAATGATTCGCATGACTCACTGCGCGACGACTACGAAGTGTCGTGCCTAGAGCTCGACGTTGCAGTCGATGCTGCGCGGGCGGCCGGAGCCTATGGGGCGCGAATGACCGGTGGCGGCTTTGGTGGAAGTGCAATCGCGCTTGTTGACCGCGAGCGCCTGGAGGAAACCGCGCAGGCACTTGCGCAGGCTTATAGCGAACGCGGATTGGACGCACCGGCGTTCATTGTTGCTGTACCTTCCGCTCCGGCAGGCAAACTCTGATTCCTCTGATTGACGCATGAGCGAGGTGTGCCACCTCTTTCCTGGACGCAGATGCAGGAAGGGGGTGGCACAATCGTTCTATGACTTCAACGGATCCCTGGATGGTTGTCGGCCTGGGTAACCCTGGCGCGCAGTACGCCAATACCCGTCACAATGTCGGCCATATGCTCATCGATCTTCTTGCCCACAATGCGGGAGTGCAGCTCAGTTCGCACCGCTCGGGAACCCACTGTGCGGATATTCGGCTGGGAATGCTCCCCGGAGGGATCCCCGGTCCCCGCGTTATTGTCGCAACCAGCGATTCCTACATGAACACCTCTGGCGGACCCATTGGGCGCCTTGCAAAGTTCATGAATGTTGATCCTTCGCATCTTCTGGTTGTCCACGATGATCTGGACCTTCCCGCTGGCTCATTGCGTTTGAAGACCGGTGGTGGTGAAGG
>CALIEP010000082.1 GCA_938022345.1 uncultured Actinomyces sp. | reverse complement strand
TTACGTCTGGGGGTAAGAGGTTACAAGCATGGGTCCTGGTGCAGAGTGGATTAGGGCGGCATTGCAGGTGAACCCGTTCACCTACGAGGGGCGCAACGCGCCGAAGAACTTCTTCGAAAACGAGGCCGCCTATAACTCCGCGCTCTTGGATGAATGCCAGAAGTTGGGTATCAGCATGATCGCTGTAACTGACCACTGGCGCGTCGATTCGGCAACAGGCCTTATTGCCGCCGCTGAGTCCCGTGGAATCGTCGCGCTTCCAGGGTTCGAGGCGAACTCATCGGAGGGCATCCACATCCTAGTTATTTTCGAGGCTGGGACGCCAATTGCGACGATCGATGCGGCCATCGGCCGGTGCGGAGCCACTCCCGGGTGTGACAACGGGACTACTGGTGAGCCCTACGCCAAAATTATGGAGCAGATGACCACTGCCGGAGCGTTGTCCATCCCTGCCCACGTGAACGCTCCGCCAGCAGGCCTACTGACAACCCGTTCGGGCCAGCCGCTCGCGACGCTGATCCGGCACAAGGATCTCCACGCGATAGCTGTATCGCCGGGTCGCGAGCCTGCGAAAGATCAAGAGTCAGTAGTTGCCGGGGTCGGAATATTTGAGCGTGCGCATCCCTTAGCGGTAATTTACGCCGATGACATCATGGGTCCCCGCCAGCTGCGGGAATACGGTTCAAGTACGTGGTTCAAAGTCAGTACGCTCTCGCTTGAGAGCTTGAAACTTGCGATGAGGACCCCTGAAACGCGGGTCTCGCTCGATGATCCACGGTCCTTGCCGCGGCGGCCACATATTAAGCGCGTATCGTGGGTCGGTGGATACCTTGACGGAGTTACCGTACCAATCTCCGAGGATCTGACCGCGCTCATTGGCGGACGAGGCGCTGGAAAGTCGACCGTCATCGAAAGTGTCCGCTATGCGCTTGGCATCCGGCCGATATCGGAGCAGATGACCCGGGATCACGAGGCAATCGTTGACCATGTGCTTAACGTGGGTACAATCGTGCGGGTTGAGGTTGAGAGCGTTACCCCGACTTTCCAGAGCTACACAATCCAGCGAGAGGTGCCACATTCACCAGTTGTGCTGGATTCTACGGGCATGCGCACTAATTTCACTCCTGCCGACGTAATCGGGACAGTGGAGGTGTTCGGCCAGCATGAGCTGGCGGAGCTTTCTGGTGATTCAGAAAGCATTGCAGAGCTCATCAGGCGCTTTAATGGCTCCTGCGGACAAGATCCGGCATTAGCGGACGTCCACAAGCGGCTGCGTGAGAATCGAGAAAAACTCAGGAAAGCTGAGGAGAAGAAGGTCGAGCTCGATGAGGAACAAGCGCAGGCTGATCGTCTTGAGGAACAACTCGCTTGCTATGAGGGCACTGACGTCCCTGGTAAGCTTCGCGGGCACGACCGGATCTCTCTGGATAAAGCAGTATTCACAGAAGGGACGTCGCGGCTAAATGCGGCCAGAACCGACCTGGACCATTACCGAAAGTCGGAATCGCTAACGAATCTCGATGCGGTGATCAGCAACATTGACGGCGCGCCGCAGATGGAGCGGCTATCTCGCGTGAAGATTGCACTGAAAGATCTACGTCAAGTGCTCGAAGAACTTGGAACGCAGGCCGTCACCGCGATCGATACGGCGCAGGCTGAGATCCATGCCGCCCAGACTGAATGGGAGGCCGCCACAAGCTCTGAGAGGGAGAGCTTCGGAGAGCTGCTCCGATCGCTCGCTGACGCTGGGCTTGATCCCGGTAAGTACACCGCTGCAAAGGAGAGACTGGCGTTGATTAAGGCCTCAGAGTCTCACCTGAATGCAAACGCCAGGGCGATCAAGAAATTGCTCGAAGCGCGCAGTAGCATGCTTGACGAGCTCCGTACTTACGAGAAGGCCGCAAAAAAGCGCCTTGACGAGGCGATCAGTGCAGCGAACCGAGCCACGGGTGGCGTCGTAGTGGTGAAACCAATGCCGAACAAAGACCGCTCCCACGTCGTCGACCTGATTAAAGCTAAGGTTTCCGGTCAAAGGACTCAGATTGTCGCGGCCGTCCAGAATCCTGAATTTTCTCCGCAGGTACTCGCCCAAGCTATAAGGTCCGGTACCGACGAACTCGACAAGCTGGGGATTCGGGGGGCGCAGGCATCGAACCTGATCGCGGCGGGCGAGGAACTGGCGCGCGAGCTGGAAGAGCTGACCGTAGGTCCCGGAGTTGAGGTGCTACTCAAGATCGACGGGACACATGGGCTCAGAAGCCTCGACCATCTCTCGAAGGGGCAGCGAGCCACCGCTTTGCTTCTCCTTCTTCTCAGTGCTTCCGACGCGCCTCTGATCATCGACCAGCCAGAGGATGACCTTGACAATAACTTTGTCTATAAGGGAGTGGTCCGGCATCTGCGCGAACTGAAGGGTAAGCGGCAGATCGTCGCGAGCACTCATAATGCAAACGTGCCCGTGCTTGGCGACGCAGAGCTCATCGTGGTCCTCGAAAGCGATGGGAACCACGGACACCCGACTGATTCGGGTATCGGCTCTCTCGATGACCGAGCCATCCGCTCTCAAGTGGAGAGTATCCTTGAGGGCGGCTCAGCAGCCTTCAATGCGCGTCAGCATCTATATGGGTTCTGACTTGAAACCCGGCGGGTCACATCGAGATGCTGTATTCAGTCAAGAGTCTGGAAGAGAAGTATATTCAAAGGGCTGCAAGACTCACCGTCAGGGCCCATGGGGTCGCTCTTATTCAACGACGGACGGGTGTAGCCTGATTCAGCTGGGTACTGAACTTGGCAATCGTAAGGAAGGATTGGGATTGTATGGGGTGGATCATCCTCTTCGTTTTCTTTCTGCTCATGCAAATCGTGATTCTGTTCGTGTTCTACAGAGTGGTCCTGAAGCCTCTTCCGGCTCAGATCAACGAGCTCCTTTTCTCAGAGCATTTCAAAAGTTGCCTTGCAAAGACTGCTGAGGACACGGCCGAACTGGTGCGTGCCAAGTTGCTTGAGTTGGAGAGCGAGCGACTGGAGGCGCTCTCAAAATATGAGGCGTTTAAGGGTCGTCGTGGCCTAACGACGACCGAAAGGAATGAGCGCGAAGGATTGAAGAAGACCTGCGCCCAACTGGACCGACAAATCAAGGGCGTCCGGGGGCAGCTGGGTTCATTGTATTCGGTACCGGTTCTCGTGTATCTAAGGAAATTCGAGAGAATCAGATTCGTGGCCGCGATAAACAAATATCTCGACGCGAGAACTCAAAGCTAACACTGCAAAGCGTGCTTGGCTTAGCTGGCGTTAACGAGAGCGGACGCTGGGGCGAATTCAGGTTTAACGTTTAATCACTCCTGAATGAGGCAGTGGCCGGGTAGCGCGTGAGTGTGGCGTCAGCCGCTGGCCGGCGACTGTGGTGGTGCGGCGACGCACGAGGCGATGGTGACCTTG
>CALIEP010000081.1 GCA_938022345.1 uncultured Actinomyces sp. | reverse complement strand
CCCATCTAAAGCCAGCCTAAGACGAAACTACTTGCTCTCGGTAGAGTCCGGTAAGGCCTCGGCAATTTGCTCGGCGACCAAGTCCTCATCAACGGGGAGCTGAGTGCGCGCATAGGCGGCGGCGTCATCGTGGACATCAACGATTTCCTCGGCAGCCGAACTGGCATCTCGGCGCAATTCGACACCATCAACGACGGAGGCGCGTGCAAGCGTACGGGCCTCTACCCGGTCCTCGTCCGTGAACTCGAGATCATCAGCATGCTTACGGACAAGAAGGCGAATAAGCTTGCGGCGCAGGTTTTCCTCGCGCACGACGGCTGAACGCTCACGCAGCCAGCCGACTGCCAAAATAATCAAGAGAACAACACCCAACCAACCGATGACCGGATACATCATGCCGATGAGCTTCTTGAATCCCATGAACGATGCCGCGTAGCCAGCTGCTACTACTCCGATGAGCACCAGACGCATTCGTGAGGTCGACCCGCCAGAAAAACGACGAGCTGTCGAATAGAACAGGGAGAATGCGGTGTTATAGATCAGCGCAAAAATCACAAGGGTATATCCGAAAGCGAATATCGGATGAATCGAGCGTGCTATCGCAAGAGCCGGAACGTTTACATCCCAGATACGATCCACGTTCAGATACAGAGCAAGCGCATCCGCACCGAGGACAAGGGCGATCAGCACGCCACCGATACGACCGGCACGACGCGCTTCACCAATGCGCAAGATTGAGCCACCGAGGACGAAGGCCATAGCAATACCACCGACAACACACAGTGCGAAATAGTTAATCGTCGCCAGCCACAGATTCGGCAGTGCGGGAGTGACGTTACGCGCTGCAGCGTTAAGTTCCGCAATTCCCGCATGCGGAGTCACCAGTGAATAGATGGCTAAAACGGCAATCGCAATCATGATGATGGGCGTGAACACCCCGATCACATTCATGATCCTGTCAAAATCCAGGAATGCCGTGAGAATGACAAGCAAGGCACACAGTAAGCTACCCGCCCATGTGGGCACTCCGAATTGTTGCTGGAGGTTCGCTCCAGCTCCCGCCAACATCACGAAGCCCATAGTGAAGGCAGAGAAGATCAGCACCACATCAATGACGCGACGCAACACCGGATGAGTGATGCGTTCGAAGACCTCGTCGTGATTATCTGAACGGAAGTACGAGCCAAGCTGCAGGGCAACAACGCCGAAAATCACGTTCAGCACACCCAAGGCTACGATTCCGATCAAACCCTTGGCACCAAAAGCAAGGAAATATTGCAGGAGATCTTGGCCGCTGGCCAAACCTGCGCCGACTATCACTCCCACATACGCAAAAGCCACCGAGAGGTATTTCTTAGTCATTGTCTTCTTCCGATTGCCAATAAATATCACGGCCAAGGCCTATTTTCACCGTACAGGGTGAACTACTAGGCCGCAGAATTATGTCGACTGGATCACAAAAGAAGAAAGAAAACTACGAGTTCGTTCGAATGGGGAAACTACTTGCTGTCCGTGGAATCCGGCAAGGCCTCGGCAATCTGCTCGGCGACCAGCTCCTCGTCGACGGGGAGCTGAGTGCGCGCATAGGCGGCGGCGTCATCGTGGGTGGCAACGATTTGTTCCGCAATTGAATCAGCATCACGGCGCAAACTGCTCGCATAAACGACCGAGGCGCGCGCAAGGGTCTGGGCCTCGGCACGATCGGCGTCCGTGTACTCAAGGTCCTCGGCATGCTTGCGTACCTGCACGCGGATTAGCTTGCGGCGCAGATTTTCTTCGCGGATTACCGAGGCGCGGTGGTGCAGCCACGCGATGGCAAGGACCACAAGGAGGGCGATTCCCAGGTAGCCGATGATCGGATACATTCCGCCAACCAATTTCTTGAATCCCATCAGTGAATTCGCATAACCTGTAGCGGTCACCCCTGTCAGAATCACTCGCATGCGCTGATCCGAGCCGCCGGAGAAGCGTCGAGCTGTTGAGTAGAACAGGGAAAAGACCGTGTTGTAGATCAGGGCGAAAATGATGAGCGTATACAAGAGCGCGAAGGCCGGATGAATGCGCCGGGCGATCTCCAAAGTCGGCACTCCCACATCCCAGATGCGATCCATGTTGAGGAAAAGCGTCACCGCATCGGCCGCAATAACCAGTGCAATCAGCGCGCCACCCAAGCTCCCGGCCTTGCGTGCCACATCAATGCGCAGGACGGAACCTCCCAAAACGAAAGCCATCGCAATACCGTTGACCACGCAGAGTGCGAAGTAGTTGATTGTCGAGAGCCACAGGTTCGTCAGCGCGGTGGTGACGTTTTGGGCTGCAGCGTTGAGCTCGGTGATTCCTGGATGCGGGCGCGCAAGCGAGTAGATCGTCAAAATACTGATTGCAACAATGATCATCGGCGTGAAGACGCCGATGACTTTCATGATGCGATCAAAATCAAGGAAGGCAGTGACGACAACCAAAACTGCGCAGATCGCACTTCCCGACCATGCCGGGATTCCAAACTGTTGTTCCAGGTTCGCTCCCGCGCCAGAGAGCATGACGACGCCCATTGCAAAGCCCGAAAAGACCAGAACGACGTCGATTATGCGACGGACCAGTGGCGGGGCTATGCGCTCAAAGACTTCATCGTGGTGGCCCGAACGGTAGTAGGACCCGAGCTGCAGGGCCACGACACCAAAGACGATGTTGAGGACACCAAGGACGGCAATGCCGATCAGGCCCTTCGCTACGAAAGAGAGGAAGTACTGAAGGAGGTCTTGACCACTGGCAAGGCCTGCACCGATGACGACGCCAACGTAAGCGAATGCGACAGAGAGGTACTGTTTGGGCACGCTTACTTCCCCTCGAGGAGCTGGATTGGCGGACGGAGTGCGTTCACGTGGTTGATCGGGGACTCGCAATCTGCGTAGCCCAAGCAGAAACCGGTGATCAGCTTGTAGTGCTGGGGAATCTCAAATTCCTGCTCGACCGGGCCACGCCATGTGGAGAGAATTCCGATCGCGCACGAATCCACACCATGCGCTTTTGCTGAAAGGAAGAGTGTTTGGAGCATGAGGCCCGCATCCATCGCACTCCACGGCAGCATTTTTTCGTGTACGAATACGAAGCCCATGACGGGCGCATCAAAAGCTGTCACGTTTCTGCGGTTTGCAGCGTCGCGCCCCGCGTGATCGCTGCGTTCAATGCCATAGGCGCCATATACACACTTGGCGATTTCAACTTGAGCTGGGCGAAGCTCGCGTGGGTAAGGCTTCCAGACGGGAAAATCACCGTCGGGTAGTTCGCGTCGCAGGGCAGTTTTTGCCAGCGCGAAGGGCTTGCGGTGTTGAATATCCAGGGTTTGATCGAATCGACGCACATATTCTTTGCGCAGGCGATCCGCACGTTCCCCCGTTGCCAATGCAACGCGGAAGGCACGAGTGTTGGACCAGCTGGGGGC
>CALIEP010000080.1 GCA_938022345.1 uncultured Actinomyces sp. | reverse complement strand
GAGGAAGCTGTGGAGCCAGCCGTCTTGGAGTCCCCCAAGCGTGAGGAGGTAGGTAATACCGTTTGCCAGAGAGGGGAAGCCTTCATCCGTTGAAGAGAAGATGTGGTCGAAGAAGTCCTGGACGGGGCTGACCCATTCGCCTGCAACCTTGAAGAGGAACCACATGAGGACAAAGAAGATCGGGATTCCCAACCAGGGGTTGAGTAGGACTCGGTCAATCTTGTCAGAGGTCGAGAGGATGGGGTCGCCTTCGGCCTTTCCGACTACTGCGGTTTCGACGCGATCAACCCAGGCGAAGAGTTCATCTGCTTGGGTCAGTCCACCGCATCCGCAGGTACAGCTTCCATCAGCCGCGTTGACGGGAAGCCCCTTCGGACGTGCGTGGTGTTCGAGCGCGTGACGGACAATTCCTTCGAGAAGATCTGGATTGTCGTAGTGGCGCGGGTCTACAGCAAGAACGGGAATTCCCAATTCATCGGCAAGTTTATCGACCGGGTATTTCTGGCCGTCTTTCTCAGAAACATCAACCATTGTGGCGACGGCGACAACGGGGTGACCAGCTTGTGCGACCTGTCACAAAAGGTACAGCGAACGCGTCATTGCACTGGCGTCCAGAAGGACAATAGCCAGATCAACTTTTCGTCCGGTTCGAGGGTCGGTGAATGAGCCCTCGGCGCCAGAAAGAGTGTCACTGACAACTTGCTCATCCGGAGACGACGCGATCAAGGAATAGGTTCCTGGAAGATCAACAAGGTTTGCACCCAGCGCACGCCAAGTACCGCGCTTCATTTCAACCGTGGTGCCGGGAGCATTAACGACGTGCTGGCGGGAACCGGTAATCGCATTGAATAGTGTTGATTTCCCAACGTTCGGGTTACCAACTAAAACAATCGTTCTTTCTCCACCACTTGAGGTCGGAGTGTCCAACACAGCGACATCTGATTTGGGAGAGCAGTGTGGGCAGCTCATGCGATTTCCTCCACTTCGATTGCCCGAGCACTACGGCGGTCAACGGCAACGCGCGCACCGGCGATATTAACGACGAGGCCTCCGAAAGCGGCCTTGTTCACAATGAAGAATTCGCTTCCAGGGCGAACTCCAAGTTCATACAGACGGAGTCGGTGTTCGGGGGAAACCTCCATGTTTCCGAGGCGAGCCCGAGTTCGTAGTGGAAATTGTGATAGTTGCATATCACCAAGGTTAGGCAAGCATTATCGACGCAAGTGACACCTTTGTCCCTCACGTAGAAATTGCGCGCCTATTGCACACTTAAACTCTGCAGAAACGCTTCATAAGCACTCCCTGAACTGCGCTTTTATCTTCTGCATCACATTGGATTTATGATCATCTCATCTAATTTCCTGCTTGCTTTCAGAAGGGATCAATGATGAGCACCGTCCAGGAAGTGAAGGACATTATCGAACGCGCTGCGAAGATGCCGTGGGGGCCCGCGTGCAGTGCCGAGCTTGCACGTGCAGTGGTGCTCGTCGATTCCTTAGAGGGCGAAGAAGCGCTACGCATTGAGGCTTACATGGAGCTGGCTACCGCCTATCAGCAGGGAAATGAAGAATGGAAAGCGCTAGCCCCGACGGCATGGCTCGTCACAAAATTTGACGAAAATCCCGGTGCTTTCGAAGCGGATCAGATCGAATCCTTAGCATGGCTGTACAAGAACGCGACCAGCGCAACCGGGCGCAACCCCGCAGTCTCGAAGGAACAAGCATTAGAACTCTCCGAAGGCTTTGGGAAATTCATCCAGGATCAGGGTTATTCGATGCATGCGGTCCACGGAGTCCGTTTTGCCCTCGCGCTACGGATGGGTGATCCCGTGGCAGCCCATGAATAATTGGTGAAGTGGCGGGCAACCCCGCGCGATGAGGTTTCCGACTGCGTCCAATGCGATCCCGAACGCCAGATCACCGAGGCCGTCGTCGCGAAAGATTGGGAACGCGCAGTTGCGACAGCCGTACCTTTGCTCGACATCCGTGAGGGGTGTGGTAATCAGCCTGCAGGTGTCCAGGCACTGTCGATGATTCCTCTATTGATGTCGGGACGCCCTGAAGCAGCGTGGGAATGCCACGTACGTTCCTATCGCCAGCATCGCCGTAATGCGCAGTACATGGATCTTTTAGGACAGCATATGGAGTTCCTTGTGCTCTCCGGACGCTGGCAGCGCGCGCTCGATATTCTGCGCGACTCCATTGCAGTAACCTCCCGCGCAGAAAGCGCAGCCCTTCTTTATGACTACCTCAAGGGTGCTGCCTTAGCAGCGCGCGAGGCCGTTGACCGAGGTCTAGGAAAACATACCTTCCGCGCGCTGTGTACAGGGCAATCTCAGTGGTGCCAGGGGCCTCGTTTGGATGTCAATACTCCCATGGAGGATGTCGCATCAGGACTCAAAGAATGGTTGTTCTCTGTTGCCGCGCTCTTCGATGCGCGAAATGGCAATGATTTTTACACGGCCTCTGCTGGCGAAGTTCTTGATGAAGGTCCAGTTAATAGCGAAGCAGAAGAACGTGCACAAAAAACCTGGTCTTTTGAGGTTGTGGGCGAGCGCGAAGTTCTTCCCGAAGCGATTTCAAGTAGTGACGTCGATGAAACACCAAAATACTCCACGCGTCGCATCAAGCAGGAGAAAGTGAAGACCACCGATGACACGAATCCATACCCACGTGTCGATCTGAGTCCACTCACTCCCCCGGCCTCGATGCAAGAAGCCTTCAATCGTTTCTCAGCCCTCTCGGACACAACCGGTTTCGATCCGGAACGCCAGTTCATCGTCGACCACGCAACTGTCATGAACGAGTCAGTTCTGGATATCGATTTCAGTCACGCAGACGTCATGGACTACTACATTTTCGCTTGCGTCATCCTCAAATTGCACCAAAATTTTGATGCTGCTCGCAGGCTTCTCGACCAGGCAGAACAGGCGGTTATTGCACTGGAAGATGACACGGCTATTGTTTCTCCCGGCTTTTTCTCAAAGCTAAGGGGACGCCGCGCTCAGCTCACTCGCCAGCAGCTCAACCTTGCATGGATCAACCTCCAACGTTCTTCCTGTGATGTCATGTATTTCTCCATTCGCGATGAGGAAATCCCCGAAGAAGTCATGAGTCATGCGATGGCCCGTATCAAGAACGCTCGCGTATTAATCGAAGAAGTGACCCCCGAGCTGAATCGCAATCAGGGAACGGGGAAAGATATTCAGCTCGTTGGCCTCATTCTCAGCCAATGTGCGTCCATTGCGACAATGTGCAAAAACTTCGACGACACTGAAGCAAGCTACGCACTATGGGAAAACCTCGAGAGGGCTTTTACCCGTTTTGCACCTTCAAAGAAGCACGTTGCGCTTGACCTTCTTTTGGAATATCAGGAATTAGAGCTTGGACGCGAAAAATACATGGCAGCTTGTCAATACGCTGACCAGGCTCTGCGTCTGAACGATCTGTGCGATCCCTATACCGCCCTCATCTCGCGAGGGACGATTTGCTCGGCTTCACTTCAGGCACACCAACCTGACGAGGCTCTTGCTCAAGCCAAGCACCTCAATGACGTCATCCATGCCTTCCCAACCGCGGTGTGGAATGTCAGTGTCGCACGTCTTTTTTCGCAAGCTCTTGCTGAAAAAGATCGATTCACCGAAGCAACTGAAATCCTCGAAGAGGCCTTCAGCACTCTCAATGATTCCCCGTATATCAGAATGCGCTTGGCCGAAGCTGCCCCAATTTTGGCTCACCTCTACCTCTGCATCGAGGAATATCAAGACGCCTACGACCTTGCGATGAAGTATTCCGCCGTGCTGCGTGAAAATGAAATGTATCGACTGGCTTTGAGCCTTGCCGACACCGCTAGCAATGCGGCGAAGGAGTTGGGGAATTACATTGCCGAGGCCGACGCTGCGGATCTTGCCGCAGAATTGAGCCACGAATGGAAAGAATACTTCAGGGAGCATCAGTACCTTCGCCGCGAGGCTGCGGCAATGGTCAAGGGACCGAACGTGGGAGAGGACGATCTTGAGCGCGCCCTATCTGTATTGGAACGAGACCGCCAGCTCATT
Source organism: uncultured Actinomyces sp. (assembly GCA_938022345.1). Taxonomy (GTDB): domain Bacteria; phylum Actinomycetota; class Actinomycetes; order Actinomycetales; family Actinomycetaceae; genus Pauljensenia. The sequence goes on along the minus strand of CALIEP010000080.1, from coordinate 1,565 downwards.
GCAACTATCAAGGCGGAGCTAACCGAGAAACAAGTAGCCATATCGCATGCCGAAAACAACTACACCTTGGGGTGGGTAACCCTGAAGGCGGGCAAACCGGTTGAGGCTATGGACGCTCTTCGCGAATCAATCGCTTGCTTCCGAGCATACGAAGAATATGACGAGGCCGGTTACCCGATGGAGGTTCTTGCACGCTGCTATTACGCCACGGGGAATTTCGATGGCCTGCGCGAGTGCGTCGACGAACTCACTGAGATGACAAAACTACCCTCGATGAAACCCACGAGGTTGAGGTCACTCATTCGCGCGATCCAAGAACTCATCGACGAGGAAGACCCCGGGGCTCAAGACCAGTCATAGACCCGCGTGCTTGTGGGGGCAAGGCTCATATGCGCTTACCCCCACAACCGCGAATAGTTTTAGGACAGATCCGTTACTGCCAAAACCGAAACGGGAACGTTCCCAGCAACCGCCTTCGAATAGGGGCACAGCTGGTGAGTACGCTCAGCCAATGCCTGCGCCTGTGAAAGCTCAAGACCTGGAATCAGAACGCGGATATCAACAGCAATACCGAAGGATTCGCCCTCGGGACCGATTCCGACGCTCACAGCGACCTTCGAATCGGAAACATCGACTCCCGCTTCCTTTGCGGCCAAACCAAGAGCTCCCTGGAAGCATGCACCATATCCCATGGCAAAGAGAGCTTCAGGATTTGCACCACCACCGGGTCCGCCAAGAGCCGGTGGCATACGCATATCTAGGGTGAGATCAGGGTCAAAAGAGTTGGCCTGACCAGAACGGCCACCCGTCACCTCAGCGCGGGCGGTGTACACAATTTTCGATGGTGTATTGCTCATGCGGCCATTGTGTCGTTTTTGTCCGAATAGCGCACTACATTTAAGCCGTAGGAGGAAAAAGAATAGAGTAGAGCGCACTGAGTACCACCGCCAAGGAAGACCATGGATACGCGCACTCGTGGATATCTCATCACGATCCTCGCCTCAATTGCCTGGGGCTTCTCGGGAGTCTGTAGTGAATTCCTGATGAAGGACTATAGCGCGAATCCCTATTGGCTCACCGCTGTGCGAGTGCTCCTTGCCGCACCGACTACGATGGGCTTCCTTCTCTTTAAAGACCGAGGTTTCTCCGACTTGCACAGAAGCCTCCTGCGAAACCGTCGTTCCTACCTGCCGATGGTCATTTATTCGGTTCTCGGACTTGCAGGCAGTCAATTGACCTACGTGGTCGCGATCGGCTATTCCAATGCGGGAACGGCGACGGTTATTGAATTCCTCGGCCCCATCCTGATTGTCGTTTTCGTCTGTATCACCGCACGCCGTCTTCCAAAATACACCGAACTCTTTGCCATTACTTTTGCCTTACTGGGGACCTTTATTCTGGCAACCCACGGGAATATCGACTCTTTGGCTATTTCCACCGATGCCTTGTACTGGGGTCTTGCCAGCGCGATCGGTTTCGCTCTCTACACGTTGATCCCCGTCAAACTCATCCGCCACTACGGCAGCGAACTGGTCGTTGCTTATGGCTTCATCATTGGCGGGATC
>CALIEP010000079.1 GCA_938022345.1 uncultured Actinomyces sp. | reverse complement strand
CCCGCACCCCAAGTCTTTGGCATCCATGACCACCAAAGGACAAGAAGATGTGGAACTATCCTCTTCATTCGGAATGGATTTGAAGCTGAAAATGTGGCCGGGTGGCGGCCCTGCTGAACCGACTCCGGCACCAAAGAGCGAACCGTTGCTTCCTTCTCCGTCGCCGACTCCTTCTCCCGCACCGAATATTCCTGATACCAGTAATGATCACGCGGCTGATGCCCTAAAGACGAATCCGGTCGAACTTGCACGCGGACATATGGACCTGCGTCTTCGCGAGGATTCTGGCACCGCCACGAACTACTCGCTGGTGCTGAAGGATGATTCCTTGACGGGAGAGAAGACCTCAGTCATGCGTGCAATCGATTCAGTGACGTGGAAGGTTGGCGTCAACGCACGCTTTACCCGTCCGCAGAGCCTATCCGATCCCAGTTATGACGTTCTGGGAGCAATTGGTGAATCCAGCTACGTGCTTCCCGAAACTCAAAATCCCGACATTGTCTGGCCTGGGGTCAGCACGGAAGGTATCGACTATTCTCAATTCCCCAAGGGAATCGATTATGAGCTGAAGGTCGTGGAATCCCCGAAGGACTCAAGAGTTGCCTTCTTCCAGGGGGGCACTTTTGGTGGCCCGGCAAATATCATGGTCGACTCTGCAGACCCCGCAAAGTCGCTCATTCACACTGACTCGCCGACTCACATGCACGCAAACTGGGTGTTCTCACGCCCCGGTCACTATCGACTGCAGATTCGTGCGCTCGATGGAGACAAAGAGATCGCTGCACCGGTGAGCTGGAAGGTTTCTGTTCACGAGGCCGCGGTCCCCACACCCGCCCCCTCAAGCAACCAGCCCTCTGAGCAGCCGATTCCTTCGCCCAGTCCCTCAGTAGATACTCCCTCAGTGGCGCCTGTGCCCACGCCGGATCAAACAAGTGCTCCGACACCTGTCCCGACAGAATCTGCGCCCTCTCCTGCGGCGAGTCCTTCGGCTGCAGATCCAAGGGCCTCGGAAAATCCATCAGCTCAGCCGCCCACCCAAGGGAATTCGACCCCACCGAGCAATACTCTGGGGCAAGTCAGCGCGGGTGAACGCTTGCTTGGTTCGCGCTCTAACTCTTCTGGTTCCCGACGCGTTCTTGGGGGAGTAAGCGGTGGCGGCGGGGCTGTTCCATTGGCTGCCTCAACAGAGTCAAGCGCTCCTCCGACGCTCAGCGAGAGTCAGGCTGCTGATTCAGATTCTCCAGCTCAAGCAGCCCAGCTGAGCAATGACGAGGCCGCCGAATCGACCGTGTCGCAAATCCCACGATGGTGGTGGATACCTGCAGCAGCACTGGCGATTGTGCTGGGTGCTGGCGCCGCTATCGCGATCAGAAGAAGAGGGTGATACTTGTCTATTCCTGAGGTTTTCCTGCTTGACTCAGGAAAACCTCAGGAATAGACTGACGTTACCAGAACCGGTTCCGCCCGAAAGGGTCCAGGGCCGGTCTTCTTTTTCACTGCAAAGGTGCAATGAATATGAAACCGTTCAAAACGATTAGCCAACAGCTGGCTTTACTGGAGTCGCGTGGAATGCTCATCGAGGACCCAGTGGTTGCTGCCCACGCATTAGAAACTATTGGCTACTACCGGTTATCAGGATACTCATACCCGTTCCGAAAGCGCCTGGCGGATGTAATAGGCAGAGATCAAGCTTTTGTTGAGGGTGCTCGATTCGCCGACGTATTGTCACTGTATGGCTTTGATGTGAAGCTACGTTCAGCGGTATTTTCTCAGCTTGCTTGTATTGAGATAGCGCTTCGAAGCTGGATTGGAAATGAAGTTGGGAAGATTGACCCAGCTATGCACCTAGATGTAACAAAATTAGGGCCCACAGCTCTACATGTAGAGAAGCGAAGCAAGCAGACGCGCTATGACTCGTGGAAGGCGCGCTACGACAAGAAACTATCTACTTCGAACGAAGACTTTGCGAAGCACTACCGACAGAGTTGTGGGGGTGAACTGCCGATTTGGGTGGCTGTTCAACTGCTTGATTGGGGCGCGTTGCAGACATTATTCTCCATGCTCCCACGCGGTGTTCAGGATGCGATTGTGGCAGGCGTCGGTATCACGGCATCTGAAATGAATTCGTGGCTCAATGCGCTTCGGGTGATGAGGAATATTTCTGCACACCACAACAGACTTTTTAACCGGGTGTTTCCGTCTAAGCCTTCGTTTCCACAGGCTGTGGAAACGAGTGAGGTCATTGGAAACGCCGGTCCTAACAATCGTGCGTTTTATCTTCTGACTCTCACTCAATATTTTCTTGATCGATTCAAGATTGGAGATAAGACAGTATTGCCCTCAGTTCTCGCTGAATTCCCAAGCACGCAGCACATTGATATTTCATCGATGGGAGCGCCGATGAATTGGGAAGCTCTGGAACTGTGGGGTTCTTGAGCCTCAAGAACCCCACATGACCTTTTCTTACCGAATTGACTCCATGATTCGAACTCCGTCGAGTACGGGCATGTAGGGAAGAGGGTCGATTCCGGTCTCAAGCACATAGTCAGTGAGCTGCTATCGGACAACGTTTCGAAGCGTTTGTGGATCCCAAGGCTTGGCAATGTAGTAATCCAAACCGGCTTGGTTCAGTGCCTTGATGGTGTCGCTTTGATCGGCCTGTCCCGTGACCAAGACTGTGCGAGTCGAACTAAACCTTGGATCCGCAGTCAGCTCAACAAGGAAATCGACACCCGACTTTCCGGGTAGACGATGATCGGAGAGGACCAGCGCAAGCTCATCCCCATCCGACTCGATTTCGTCGACAACGCTCCACGCATCGGAGGCGTCTTCTGCCAATTCCAAACGGACGCGACCGTCGAATTCCTCAAGATCACGTTCTAGCGCCTGACGAACCTCGGCCTCGTCTTCGAGGGACAAAATGGTCAGCGTCATGATTCCTCCTCGTGAACATGGTGTGCTGGAATAAGGATCCGCATCGTAGTGGATCCCGGGTGAGAGTCAATGAGTAATCGCCCATCCAAATCAGCGATGATCGAGTGGACGATGGACATGCCCATTCCCAAGCCGAAGCGCACGCGGCCAGCCTTCGTTGTGAAATGTGGTTCCATAATACGGTCCAAAACCTCGGGTGCAATACCGGGGCCGTTATCGCAGATCTGGACCTCGACCTGATCTCCATCCATTGCTACCCGGATGGTAATTCGCGCTTCGTCGTGACCGCGCGCGGGAAGGTGAATTCCCGAGGCCGGGTTGGCCTCCGTGCGCGCCTTGAGGTCTGCGGCCTCGTCCTCGATCGCTTCAGCAGCGTTCACAATGAGATTGGTCCAGACCTGCTGCAATTTGCTGGGGTGGGCGAGGACCGGTTCCACATCCTCGTATTCGCACACGACATAGATCCCGTGAACCCGGTGCGAGGTTAATCGCAGCACGTCATCGATCCCGCGCCGAACATCGACTTCTTTACGCTCATCGGCATCAGGGCGCGCGTAGCCCTTTAATGACTGCGTGAGTGCGATGATGCGCTCACCAGATGCCAGGACTGATCGTAGGGAGCTTCCTAATCGAGCTCCTGTCTGGAAGGCAAGCAGCTGCTTGGGATCATCGGCGAGCTTTTGTGCCTGCTCGCGGTCGCTCAGCCCCGCGCGGATCAGTTGCCGAATAACGCTGCGATCGTGAAGGATTGGCAAGAATTCCTTTTGTAATTCCCTTTCGCGAGCGGTTGAAAGGGGTGGAAGGTCCATCGCAGAATTGAGCGCCTTGAGACATGCCTCCGGTTCGGGTGAACTGACTACGTCCTCGGTGTCTTCGCGAAGATGCCCGGCCGCCCTCAAAAGGGCGGTGACGGGGTTATTGAGTTCGTGGGCAATTCCAGCGCTGAGCTCGCCGAGCATGGCAAAACGAGCGCCTTCGACAAGCTTTGCGCGCGTTGCACGCAGGTCTTCCAAGGTAGCTGCCAGTTCTTCTTTCTGACGCTCCAAGTCTTCAGCCAGCATCGCATTTTCGACATGAAGGTCCTCGGCTCGCATGAGACGTCGCGTCAGTGAACGAATTGCCAAGGCAGTTAAAACCGTTGAAATTGATGGATCTTCCGTCAGTGCGATCTGAAGCTGTTCGGTGGTCAGACGCACCACGGTTGCTTCGCTTGTCGTCAGGGCGGTGAAAAAGGCGCTCTCGCCTCGTGCAAGTGAAATAAGACCAATGAGTGGGCCTGAGGTCGCAAGGTGGGCAAGGACCTCGCCGCGGCGTGAGTCGCGGTGGAGCGAAACCGTCCCCTCGAGGACCAGGTGAACTGCTTCGACTCTGTGGCCCTGCGTAAGCAGGTGAGTTCCCCTTGGGAGAATGATCCGAGGCCGAGGCCCCAAGACCCTTTCGACACCTTCAAGTAACTCGCGAACAACCTGAGCCTCATTGAGATCGAGGCCTTCGAGGATTGGCCCTTGCACCGCGAAAGAAGGGGCGCTCTGGATGAGAGCGAGGATCTCTCCTCCGCAGTATCCGCATTCCTCGAGGTAGCGGCGCATGGTTGAGTAGGCTTGGCCGGATAGCAAGGGGACTGTCCACGGTGAGCGCACTACTGAGGCTAAATGCCCCGATTCAGTACATACCGCAAGGTCAGTATGAATTTCTTGGTCGGTCACCAGCATCCACTGCGTCGATGCCATGAGTGAGGATGTGCGCGCGGATTCAATCAGGGCATCGACATTGGGGACCTCGCTGGTTGCAACTCCCAAGACCACATGGTCCTCGTCCCCAAGGTCCTCAAGGAAGACTCCTAGATCGTTGAGATCCTTGATGCGGTCAAAGCAGAGGTTTGGGAAAGACTGCGTGAGATCGCGTGTGAGAGGAGCGGCAATTTGGCGGGAATTATCTCCAACTACGAGGACATGAATGTGATAGCCCGACCTGTGCCCACCACTGCGGACATCGGTTCGCTCAAGAACCTGAGCATCTCCTTGCGCAGGGCCTTGCGTCCACCCGTGAGCAAGCCCCGGTGCGCTCGCGGAAGCGGCCTCGGCTGGGGGGAAAGACACCTACATCACCCCGATCGCACCCCAGGTCAAAGGTGCGACGAAGGAGAGAAGGACAATGCCGACGACGCCGACGATGATGCCAACGATGGCCATTTCCTTTGTTGGGGTGGTTCCTGTTGAGTAGGCAATCGCGTTCGGAGGGGTCGAAATCGGTAGGCACATTCCCAGCGAGCAGCCGAGGGCAATGACCATAGCGATCTCTGCGGCACCTGTCGATACCGTGGCTGCTAGGCCCATACCCATGGGGACCAGAAGGTTCGCCGAAGCCGAGTGGGAGATGACGTTGGAAGTGACCCATCCGACCAGAGCCAGAACCAGGATGAGCAGTGCGCCGGGGATCGAGGCCCACTGGATTGAACCGAGCATCCATTTATCCAAGCCAGTCGCACTGACGCCGGAACCGAGTGCGATGCCTCCGGCAACGAGCCACAGAACAGGCCAATCCAATGCGCGCAGGTCATCTCCGCTCATCACCTTTGTCATTAGCAGAACGACGACGGGAAGGAAGCCAACGATATTGGAGGAGATGTGGTGCAAAGATTCGGTCATCCACAGAAGGATCGTCAGGCCTGCGACCGCATAGAAGATGACGGCGCTCTTTGACTTCTCGAATCGCGCAGAGGTGTCAATGTCAAACTTTGCATTGGACGGAATGTAGCGCCACGCGATGAATGCCCATGACAGTACCAGAAGAACCAACATGAGCGGGACCGCTGCCAGCATCCATTGGAAGAAGGTGACTTTGATACCCGCGTTTTCCAGGGCGCCCAGGGCGATGGCGTTCGGGGGAGTACCAACGGGTGTTCCCATGCCTCCAACATTCGCAGCAACCGGGATCGATAAGGCGATACCTGTTCGTGCCTTACCTTCGGGAAGGGCCATGATGACCGGCATCATGACGGCAAACATGGTTGCCGTTGTTGCGGTGTTTGACATGAACATGCTCATGATTGCGGTGATGAGCATAACCCCCATGACGGTCAGTCGCGGCTTGCCAATGAATGGTTTCAGCAGCACTGCGGAGAGTGCGCGGTCGACCTTGTACTTCGCAGCTCCGTCGGCAACCATGAATCCGCCCAAGAAGAGGATGATGACTGGGTTGGCCAGAGCTCCAAAGAACTTTGTGTAGGCGGGGGCTTTCTCGGGGATGCTCAAAAGAGCATGGTCAGAGATGAAGAGGACCTCGAGGAAAATCACCAGGACCGCGGTACCCGCAAGCGGGACGGCCTCGGTGACCCACAAGAGAATTGCCGCCAAGAAGATCCCAAACATTCTGGTTCCCGAGGCGTCGAGGCCCGGAAGTTGGATGAGCAGGCAGGTGATGATCGATATCAGCGCGCCCACAGCTCCAAACACCTTGAAGGGGCTCAGGCGTTGCTTGGTCGCAGTAAAGTCGGCCGGTCGGGTCGACATGTTCTGCGCGGAGCGCGGGTTAATAGATACAGATGCAGTACTGCGGTTGCGGCGTACCATGGGCAGACCTCGTTGTCTTCACGGAATGAGTACGCATAATTATATGTCATACATCACGCGATGATGACCGTTTTGGTGATTAATCAGCAAGCGATGGCGCGCAGTAGGTGAGTCCTGATTCGCGTGCGAAATCCTGCGTTGAAGGGTCGGGGAGGAGGGAAACAACTCCGACCACTGTGGCGCCCGCGCATTCCGCTGCTTCATGAAGCGCACCGGTGTCGACCAAAGAAGAGTTCGCCAGAAGGACCGCCGGACGCCCGTGGATGGGTGCGCCGGTGAAAGGCGTGTCCGAGGCCGTCGCCTGAGTCGGCTGGAGAAGTGCGGCGTCCAGATCCAGTCCTCGCCCTCCCGCTGCGTGAATCATCGCGGCAGCAAGTGCGCCGTCACCTTCGGGTGCGATCACCACTTCGTAGTCACCGATTGCGAGGTCATTTTCCTCGAGTAGATCAATGAGGACATGACCGCAAACAGCCGCGCCTTGAGCGCTCAAAGAAATCTCATTGAGGTGCGCAAGTGGTTCTTCGGTGCCTAGTAATGGTGCAGTGAGAGCGCGCAGGGCAAGGAGCTGAGGATCGTGAGTGATCATTGTTCCCATTCAGTTGGATGCGGGCTGGACGTAACGGATCAGGTCACCAATTCCGTCGTAGATACGGAAGGGACGGTAGGGGAAGTTCGCCACGTCATCTGAGCGCGTCGAACCCGAGAGCACCAAGAAGGTCCTCATGCCAGCCTCGACACCCGCGCGGACATCCGTATCCATGCGGTCGCCAACCATTGCAGCTTGTTCGGAGTGTGCACCGATCTTGTTGAGGCCGGCGCGAATCATGACGGGGTTTGGCTTACCGACAAAGTAGGGAGCCTTGCCAGTCGCTGCTTGGATCATCGCTGCGATGGAACCTGCTGCAGGTAGGGTTCCTTCATCGGAAGGGCCTGAGACATCCGGGTTGGTTGCAATGAACTTCGCACCGCGCTCGATCAGACGAATTGCAGTGGTGAGCGCGTAAAAGTCATAGAAGCGGGTCTCTCCAAGAACGACGTATTCGGGGTCCTGGTCGGTCATGACGTAGCCCGCGGTGTGGAGGGCCGTCGTCAGTCCGGCCTCGCCAATGACATAAGCCGTCGAATTGGGCGACTGCTGGGAGAGGAAGGCGGCAGTCGCATTAGCAGAGGTCCAAATGTGTTCCTCGGGGACCTTCAGGCCCGAGTTCGCAAGCCGAGCAGAAAGGTCACGGTTCGTGAAGATCGAATTGTTCGTGAGAACCAGGAAAGGGATCCCATTTTCTTCCAACGCCGAGATGAAGTCCTGAGCACCGGGAAGAGCGCGATTCTCTTTTACAAGAACGCCGTCCATATCTGACAGCCATGCGCTAATTGGGGGCATATCCGACAGTGCGGTGGAAAGTGAATTCGTCATGCATCTAATGTATCTGTTTGCGGGTTCATTCGGTAGGAAGAAGGCGATGATGGACGCAAACTCTCAGCCAGAAGTGGGCGTTGGCCCCTGGCCTGGCGGCCCCGAGAACTGGCCGAGCGATGATGTCTACGATCCCCAGCTCCTTGCCGATGGTGATCGGCGCAATGTCGAGGACCGCTACCGTTATTGGAAAATGGAGGCGATTATCGCTGATATCGCTGCCCACGCACTTCCCTTTGAGATCGCCATCGAGAATTTAGGACACGATTTCAATATCGGCTCAATCGTTCGAAGCGCGAATGCTCTGGGAGTCAGCCGCGTACATATCGTTGGAAGGCGGCGCTGGAATCGGCGTGGCGCGATGGTAACGGATCGATACCTAGACGTCGTCCATCACAGCGATGTCACGGAATTCGCTGATTCGGTTCGCGAAAGAGGATTGTCGCTGGTTGGCATTGACAATGTGCCAGGTTCAATTCCGCTGGAAGGTCACCAGCTTCCCGCTCATGCATGCCTGATATTTGGGGAAGAATCCAGTGGTTTGAGCGAAGAAATGCGCGCGCAGTGCGGCGAGATCCTCCACATCACGCAGCGCGGTTCGACTCGCTCAATGAACGTGGGCCACGCCGCGGCAATCGCCATGTGGGCGTGGGTGATTCAGCACTCTTAAGCGCGAGCCAGGGCCTCGGCGGGAAAATCTTGTACGCGGTCGGTAAAGATCCCGCTGACTCCCCATTTCGCGGCTGTGCGTGCATCCTCAAGAGAATTGACGGTCCAGGCGTTCACTTCGAAGCCAGCGCTCAGCATCTCGCTCACCTCAACCTCGGTCAGCCCTTCCCAAGCGGGATGGATGGCGCTGCATCCAAGATCGGCAGCCTGACGCCAGGAACCATTAGTGACCTCATCGCGACGGCACAGCCAGGCCAGTGGAAGCTCGGGCATCGCTTTACGGACTGCGCCGAGCAGCTCGTGGTCGAAGGAAGAAATCAGCAGCCCACTCTTATTTTTGAAGGACTGCAGTGCAACCTCAAGGTTTTCAACCAATGTATCGCGGCGCTTCCCCGCGGCTCGAGGCTTCAGCTCAATATTGAAGGATGTCTGCGTCGCATTCGCAAAAGACACCACATCGGCCAGCTCAGGAATGCGTTCGAAACGGTAGGTCGGAGAAAACCATGCACCCGCATCAAGTCGGCGCAGTTCTCCGTAGCCCCAGGAATCCCAAGAACCTGAAGAATTCGTTGTGCGGTCGACCGTGTCATCGTGGATCACCAGCAGCGTCCCATCGGCCATGACGCCTAGATCGCACTCACACCAGCGGGCCCCAATTTCCGAGGCCTTCGCAAAGGCTGCGATCGTATTCTCGGGTGCTAGGGTCGATGCGCCGCGATGGGCAATAATCTTTGGGAATTCGCTCATTGTGTATCCTTCATTTCTTCACAACACGTGCCGAGGCCATATAAGGGTCTAGAAGTAATCGTCGACGGGAATTAAGCCAATCCCCGGGACGAATTGCATCTTTGGGCGACCCGAATTCTCTTCGGTCTCGTCAGCTTTCCCGTGCATTCCGTCAATTCCCGCGCGCTCTTCTTGGCGGCTGAAACCCTCTTCTTCAGTGAGCGTTTCCATCTCCGAGGCCGTGCCTTCCTCAGGTTGGGCCATCAGCGCCGGATCCAGCAGCATCGCTTCGTCACGCTTGGTTGGAAGAATGCTCTTCACGTAGGACTCGATCGCCTCATCTTGGGGGATGTCGCGTCCGGCCTCTTCGGCCAAATACCAGCGGTGCTCAAGGAATTCGTGGAAAATCTGTGCGGGTTCAAGCTTCGCAGCAAGTTCGGCGGGAACAGCGCTGATGACGGGTTCGAAGACTTCGTTCATCCACTCGTGAGCAACGATTTCCAGGGGGATCTTGTTCTTCCCGGTCATTGCACGGTAGGTCTCGATGTCATTGAGCATTCGCTGTGCCTGATTTTCGCCGACATCCATGCCGGTTAAGCGCATGAGCTTTCGGTGATGGTGGCCGGCGTCGACAACCTTCGGGGTGATGATCATGTGGGTGCCATCAAGATCCGAGGACATCTGAAGTTCTCCGACCTCGAAGCCCAGATCATTGAGTCGGCGGATGCTCTGAGCAACACGCCATTTCTGGTTGGTTTCGATGACCTCAGGACCCGTGAGTTCATCCCAGAGCTCAAGGTAGCGGGAACGAATGCGGTCGCCGACTTCGATTGGGTCTTCTTCGCTGGGGAAGAAAGATCCCGCCTGCAGATCCATGAGTTCACCGATGATGTTGGTGCGCGCCAGATCGACGTCGTACAGGCGCTGCCCTTCGGTCAGAGAAGGATGGATTTCACCGGTTTCCGCGTCGACGAGGTAGGCAGAAAATGACCCGGCATCGCGCCTGAACAAGGTGTTCGACAGTGAAACATCGCCCCAATAGAAGCCCAGAAGATGGAGCCGAACAAGAAGGACGGCCAAAGCATCAATTAAACGTCCCGCGGTGTCTGGCGTCATGTGCTGCGAGAAGACTGCGCGGTAGGGAAGGGAGAACTGCAGGTGTTCGGTTACCAATACGGCTGCGAGTTCCTCACCAAAAGCATCTCGCCGGCCGCTGACAACTGCCGTGGGGATAACCGAGGGAGCTCCCATTCGTGAGAGGTCGCGAAGGAGTTCGTACTCTTTGTACGCGACGCTTTCCCCGATCTCTTTAACTGCTATCACCCTGTCGGAAAGATTGACGAAGCGAACGACGTGGCGTGAAATGCCGCGTGGAAGTGCGGCAAGGATTTCCTTGGGCCAGTCTTCAAGGGGAAGATCCCAAGGTAAATCCAGCAGTGCCGGGTCAACCGTTGCTGCCGTGATCTCAAGCGTTGAGGGAATGGGCATGGCTCTATTGTCTCATTCATTGCACGATAGGGCACGGGGCCCGCAACCGTGTGGTTGCGGGCCCCGTGTGAGCCGTTTGAATGATCAGAAACTCTTGATCACTCGGGCAGACGATCGCCGGTGGATGCAGAGAAGTTGTGCTGCTGTCCAGCCTTGATGCGAGTGTGGATCACGCCGCCGGGCTTCGGAGCGGTGCGCGGAGGAACGCGGACGATCAGCTGCTCGCCCTTTACTTCGCTGCCCGAACCCAGGCCGTGGCCGGAGTCTGCGCCTGCAAGGTGACCGTAGATGTAGGCGTCCGAACCCAGTTCCTCAACGAATTCAACTTCGATCGGAATGGTGTTCTCGGTGTCCTCAGAAACAACCTCGAGGCCCTCGGGACGGAAGCCGATCGTGATCTTGCCTTCGTCTTCGGGAACCATGGCGTCCAAGGTTGCCTGAGAGAGCGGAACCTCTGCGGTGCCGAGCTTTGCAACGTTGCCCTCGACCTTGAACTTGCCCAGGTTCATGGCGGGGGAGCCGATGAAGCCGGCAACGAACTCGTTGGCGGGGCGTTCGTACATTTCCTGCGGGGTGCCGACCTGCTGGAGGAGACCGCCTGCGAGAACCGCG
>CALIEP010000078.1 GCA_938022345.1 uncultured Actinomyces sp. | reverse complement strand
CTCCACGTATCGTGATCCTCAGGGTTTAATACCATGCCATTCCCCGCGCGCAGCTCGAGCACGGTCGAACGGACCAAGGATGCCTCGGCATGCTCCCCAGCATTCACTCCGAGGCGCCGCGCGAGTTCGGAGTACATGACGGGCGCGCTCAGGGACGAGCGCTCGAGGCGGAAGTCGACGCTCAACACGACCCAACGCCCCGTCGGCCCCCACGCGCGGCCAGGAAGACCGGGCTGACCAATGCTGTGTTTGATCGCGGAGGAACGGTAGGCAAAACCAAGTTCGGAGGGAAGCAGCCGGACGATGTGCTGCTCGAGGCGGTCGTAGGCCTCGACGCTGTGAATTGTTTCAGCGACTTCGTGCCCGTAGGCGCCCACGTTCTGTACCGGGGATGCTCCCGCGCTTCCGGGGATCCCCGACAAGGCCTCGATACCGGACAAGTGTTCTTCGACGGTCCACGCAACAAAGTCGTCCCAGATCGTGCCGGCCCACACACGGACGATCACCGAATCAGCCCCATACTCGTCAATGATGCGAGCAATTTGTGCACCCGGACGTACAGCGACGACAGTTCCATCAAATGGAGCATCGGATGCAAGCAGATTCGATACGCCGCCCAAAACTAGAAGCTGGCGCTGCTCCTCATCGGCCGCGCGAACGGCAGCAACCAATTCCTCACTGGAAGTTGCATGAACAAGGCGAGAAACCTCTCCGCCAACGCGAAAGGTCGTCAATTCAGCAAGAGTCGTCATACCTTAAGCCTAGTCGTAGCACGCCCAGTGGGCCCAGCTACAAAACCGATACCCACCAGTGCACAAAAAGATCAAGGGAGCGTGATGACAATCTTCCCTCGAGCGTGCCCGCCCATCAGCTGTTGATATGCCTTGCGTATCTCATCAAGTTCAAATGGGTAAGTCTGTGCGATGGTCAGAGATACTTTCCGATCGGCGATGAGCGAGGCAACCTATGCAATATCACTGATCTTTCCGTGGCGTCCGCCGGTAAAGCGCGCACGCCGCAAGGGGATTGCAGGAGTCGGGACAATAGTTCCAACCCGCGCGCCTTTAACTCCTAGGCGGTGTGCAAGTGCTGCATAGCCACCATGGCAGTCGACGGCTGCGGTGATCGGTCCTGGTGCGGCTTGACGAACCCGTTCTTCCAGCCCATCGCCATAGGTCACAGGGATCGCGCCGAAAGAACGCAGATAGTCGACATTAGAAGGTCCTGCAATCGCAATAACCTGGGCCCCTCGCGAGATGGCGAGCTGGGTCAGGAGCCCACCAACACCACCGGCCGCTCCTCCAACGAGAATGACATCGCCCGCATGCGCATCCACGCAACGCAGGGCCCCCATCGCGGTCTGTGCAGCAACACCCAAGCCGCCAGCGACCTCGAAACTCACAGAATCTGGCTTTGGAACAATAAATTCTTGGGATACAACAATTTCTGTTGCAAGCGCTCCCACCGAACGAACCTGCCACGGAGCCGAACGCAGCAACCCGATGACGCCATCACCAACTGCAACACTACCCACCCCTGGACCTACAGCAGTAACAACGCCAGCAAAGTCCTGCCCAACACCACGCAAGGGGCGCTGTTCTGGTTTCTCGAACCAACGAGAGGGGTGCGTAATGGTGCGAAGAACCTCAAGAGGCCTTGTTAAGCCGCCAAAAAGCTTGTAGTCGACGGGATTAATCCCTGCGGCCTTCACGCGAACACAGACGTGCCCTGCCTCAACGAGCGGAAGTGCGCATTCCTCCTCTTCAAGAACTTCCGGACCACCAAAACGGCGATAGCCAATTACACGCGTCATTGCTTACGTCCCCATATCAGAAGCGGTGATATGACCTTCACGCACCGGCCCCATCATTTTAGGACGCAACGAGGCGCGATCGATCTCTTCTGCTGAGAATCTAAGGAAATACGCAGAAATTAGTCCTCGACGGGGATTCCGGAACGAGACCTTCCGCGTTGGTCCGGAACCTGGCCAGCCAAGACGATGGCCAGACACACCGGGAGCACGACGAAAACGAGCGCGCGGTGGTAGCCGACGTGATCTGCAATAAGACCTAAAATCGGCGGTCCGATGAGCGCCGAACCGTAATTCACGGTCGAGAGGACCGATACTCGCGCAGGCGTCATCACGGGATCAATGCTCAGGGCGGAAATACCCAGGGGGAACACCAAGGATGCACCGATACCCCACAAGGCAACACCGATAACCGCAAGAATATGATGCGGCGCAAAGGCAACAAGCGTCAGGCCAACGATGGCGCATCCCATGGTGAAACGGAGCAGATGCGGCGCCCCAAAACGCCTCTCTAAACGCGGAGATCCGAAGCGCATGATCGTCATCATCAGCAAGAAGAAGGCAAAGATTGCCGACGCAGTAGAAGTTGCAAAACCATAACCGTCGACCATCGACAGGTTCAGCCAGTCGTTAGAGGCACCTTCTAGGAGTCCGCCGCTCATCACCATAAGAGCGATCAGAACCGTGCGGCGTTCGCGCCACGCCAAGCGAGTCAGGCCCTTCTTCGCATTGCCTGCCGAGGCCTCGTCCCCTTCGCCCGCGAGACTTTCCCGTGCGGGTTCAAGAGTGGCGACCTCATATTGGCTGAGGTAGAAACCAACAGCAATGTCACAGACCACAAGCTCAAGCGTGGCCAAGCCAAAAAGGTGAGCTGCAACTGGAAGTCCCGCACGTGCGGCAAGTGCACCTACGAGCGCACCGCCGAGCATACCCACGGCATACATCGCCTGAATCACGGGCACGACCAAGCGCCTCACAGCAGCTTGGACCAAACCAGCCTCGATGTTCATGCTCGATCCCCACAGGCCCGTCCCGGCGGACATGAAGACAAGGGAACTGGTGAAGAGCACAAGAGAATTCGCAAGCGTTCCCGTCGCTGCTCCGGCAATACCCAATGCCCAAATGAATACGCCGATTCGCCCAGCCCAACGTGCGCCGATCTTCATGACGATCGGACCCGAAGTGGGAAGGGTCAACAACGAGCCCAGGGAGGCAATCAGCAGCATCATGCCGATTGTGCCCGGGGTGAGTCCCAGATGATCGCGTACATCTGGCAGACGTGAGAGCCACGCTGAGGTTGCGAAACCTAGGCCTGCATAGACCACAAAGGTCGCACGAAGAGCACTGTGAGCACGCGATGAGGGAATAGACATGGTTCGAAATTTTACTCGCCGATAGACCCGTGGTTAAAGGCCGCAAAAAGAGGTGTCCGTGTGAAATAGCTCCACACGGACACCAATTGATATTCGAAAGAAAAGTCAGTTTTCGACGGCGGCCTTAAACCAACCGGTAACCGACGTCGGGTGAGTAATCGCGGTACCCACGATCACTGCGAAAGCACCGAGTTTCATGGCAGCTGCAGCATGCTCCGGAGTGTGAATACGCCCTTCACAGATCACGGGAACATTCGGGAATGCCTGAACCGTCTGCTCGAGGAGTTCCAGGTCGGGACCATCGGTCTTCGGACGTTCCCCGGTGTAGCCAGCAAGAGTCGTTGAAACAATATCGCCACCGGCATCAACAGCACGCTGCGCATCTTCAAAAGAACCACAGTCAGCCATCACTAGTGTCTCTTCTTCGCGCAAAGCCGCAACGGTTTCAGCAAAGCTGCGACCATCAAGGCGCGGACGACCCGTCGCGTCAAGAGCCACGATATCGGCACCGGCCATGACGCATGCACGCGCGTGACGCAACGAAGGGGTGATGTAGACGCCTTCGTGCCCTTCCTTCCACAGACCAATCACCGGGACATCGACACGTCCCTTGATCGCGGAGATATCCGACAGTCCCTGGCAGCGGATCGCCGCAGCGCCACCGATCTCGGCAGCACGCGCAATCTGAGCCATAGTCTCGGGGGGACGCATGGGTTCCACCGGGTAAGCCTGAACGGAAACGATGAGCTTTCCTTTAAGACCGGCAATAAGCGGATGCATGGTGAACTCCTATGCGTTGAGGAAGAAAGAAACAGCCCCGAGCAGCGGTGCATTGCCACCAAGGGAACCAACAAGAATGGGGGTAGTTGCAACGGGCGTCATCGCGCTGGCTGAAAAACCTTCGTTTAGACCATCCCACCAGATATCCCCCGAGCGAGTCATCGAACCGGAGATGATGACGACGGCGGGATCCATACAGTTCACTAACGAGGCCGTGGCCTCGCCCAGTGCGTACGCGGAGCGCGCGAAGCACGCTTGTGCGAGGGGATCGCCAGAATCGGCGAGCTCTTGGAGTGCGCGTCCGCCGTCAACTTCCGGCTTGTCTTGAGGACGCAGCGAGTTATACCAGGTGGTAATTCCCGACCCGGAGCAGAACGCCTCGATATGACCAAGCCGACCGCAGGAGCACACCATATCGGGTGCGAAATGGTGGTGAACGTGGCCCACATGTCCCGCAATGCCGCGAGAACCGAAGGCAACACGACCGTCTTCGACGAAGGCGCCGCCGATCCCCGTTCCCACGGCGATAGATAGAACGCTGCGATAGGGCCGCCCTGCACCCAAAGTGGCCTCTCCAAGCCCGTGCGCGTGCACATCGTTGAGGACACGAACCGGGAGCTGCGTGTGCGCGGAAAGGAGGTCACCGAGTTTGGT
>CALIEP010000077.1 GCA_938022345.1 uncultured Actinomyces sp. | reverse complement strand
GGTATTGATCGCACTGCGGCACAGCTCACTGCAGAAGAGAAGAACGCGATCAGCCACCGCGGGATTGCTTTCCGTGCGCTTGCGCCGCGGATTATTGAGGCTCTGGCAGGTAACTAAGCGACGTACGGGGAAACGCAGAGTCGGGTAGCGCGATCCCGACTATGCGTTTCTTCTTCCCGAAATCGGTGTACCTGCGCGTTTTAGAAATCGACAAACATACCGGTCGTCGCAAGCTCCACATGCCCGCTGTAGACCTGCTGTGCCTGCCGACGTGTAGCCTCGGGATTATTCCACGGTTGGATATGCGTGAGAATGACACGGCCAACTTCGGCACGCGCGGCAAGGGTGCCTGCGCGAGTGCCGTCCATGTGGATGCCCTCGACAGTATCTTCCTCAGTAAAACCTGCTTCACTGAGAAGGAGATCTACCCCGCGAGCGCCCTCAACGATACTGTCACACAAATCAGTGTCACCGGTGTAGAAGAAAGTACTGCGAGATCCAGAGGTATCGTCTTTTGAGAAACCAGAAGGGCCGCTGATGCGAACACCGAAGGCTGGTACAGAGTGCCATGCCTGCGCTGCACTCACAGTGAAGGGACCAAGAGACCAACTCTTTGCGTCATTGAGTTCCTTGAAAATGAACTCTGTCGAATAGTTTTCCTCTTCGCCCGCACCATCGATCTGGCGAACGCGGCCCGGTAAGCACGCCGGCCCCGCAAGAACCATGGGATCACAATAAGCACCAGGCCCCCAGCGTCGGTAGACGTGCAGAGAAATCACATCTCCCATGTGGTCTGCGTGGCAGTGCGAGAAAATCACTGCATCAAGACTTGCTGGCTCAATGTAACGCCACAACTCACCGAAAGATCCCGGACCCATGTCCAAGACAAGGTTCCAGGTTCGCTCCCTCCCAGTTCTTTCATCGGGGCCGTGAGCTTGAAGCAAGTAACAGGATGCAGGCGAATCAGGTCCAGACATTGAACCCGTGCAACCGATGATGCGAAGCCTCACTGAGCACCTCCTTCTAGTGGGAGGGACGGGACTTCACTCACGCTTTGAACCTCGGGGCCAAGGAAACGACGTGCAAGGATCGGGAAGCGTGACGATGCGTCCGTGGTAAGGAACTGGTGCTGCGGTTCATCGCCTGCTCCCTGGCGCGGCGCGTGGAGCAGATCGCGGTCAACCAACTCGTTGTAGGTGACATTCGCCGTTGTGGCCGAAGAAGTGACCAAACGGACGGTGTCCCCCATGACTCGGCCGATCACTCCGGTGAGAAGCGGGTAGTGTGTGCACCCCAGAATCAAGGTATCGACCCCTTCTTCTTTCAGGGGCGCAAGGTACTCGCGCGCAATTCCTTCCAATTCGGGACCAGCTGTTTGCCCGGCCTCGACGTACTCAACGAAAAGCGGGCATGCCTGCTGGAAGACTCGAAGACCCGGAACTGCGGCAAGAGCATTGACATAGGCTTCCGATTGGATGGTCGCTTGAGTTCCAATGACGCCAATCTTGTGATTGTGCGTTGCAACGACAGCGGCACGCGCGGCAGGAGTCACGACCTCGATGACGGGAATGTGCTGACCCACCCAGTACAGTTCTCGCGCGTCCGACAGCGCAGCGGCGGTTGCGGTATTGCATGCGATCACCAAGGCTTTTGCTCCGGCCTCGACAAGGCGGTCAAGCCCCCACAGCGTCAATTGGCGAACTTCGGCGATCGGACGCGGGCCATAGGGAGCGTGAGCGGTGTCCCCCAGGTAGACGATGTCCTCGTCTGGAAGTTGATCGATGATGGCGCGCGCAACCGTGAGTCCACCCAGGCCAGAGTCGAAAATACCAATCGGCGCGTTATTCATACAATGAAACTAACTCGCTTCACCCTGGAGATGCACAGATTTGAGCAGTGACTCTTGCCACCATGTGATCAGTAGGTAGATCGCGGCAGCGCTTTGCTCGCGTGTCCCTTCGGGTTTTTCCTGAGCGATTTCCTCAATCCGGATCAGGTCTGAATCGTCGTGAATACCAAGTTCTCCGGCCAAAGCAAGGCGCATATCGGTCAGAGCACCCAGCCAATTCCAGGTCGATTCTTCGTCCAGAACAAGGTAGTTTGTTCCGTCAACCAGCACATCGTTGAGTTGGTTACACACAGTGCGCAGACGCTCAGATTTTTGTGAACGCAGGGTGTCTTCGGTCAGTGCACGCAAGCGTGCCGCTTCCTGGGGATCTGTGCTCATGGGGGGAAGAAGGAAATCCAGAGCAGGATCAATCGCTGCCGCACGTTCGCTTTCGAGTCCTGTTGCAGCGGATAAGAACATGGGGAAGTCCCCCGGGTCGTCTAAGACCACGAGTATTTCGTGGATCAGCTGCTGGATCAGAAGGTTGTAGTCCCTTCCGATCGCTGCGCTAATCCCCCGTCGTGAGACGGTAAAAGGGCCGATCACGTGACACGCTCCAATGTTGATTGCACTCCGTAATCGTGAAGTGTTTGTAGGTCTGCTTCGACGCGTTCACGTAGCCCAGTGGCGATGATGGCCTGTCCATCACTGTGCACCTGCAAAGTCAGTGCTTCGCACGTAGGACGCGGGTAACCGAAGTGCCGGTGAAGGACTTCGGCGATGTAGTCCAATGAGTTAATCGGGTCATCCCAGACAATGAGGTTCCATCTCGGTACCGACGCTTTTACGGTCCCGACACTGGGATTTTTCTCGGTCATAGGAACGCCCGACATGTCTTAAGCCTACGCAGGAAATGCCTTCCTGTCTGCACTTTTGGAATTTCTTGCACATTTTTCCACCATTAGCGATTAAATTTGAGATATGCCAGCATCATTTGAAACGTCGCTTCTGACGGATATGTACGAATTGACCATGCTCGACGCCGCCATGAAGTCGGGTACCGCGAATCGACACTGCGTCTTCGAGCTCTTTGGTCGACGTCTTCCCGCTACCCGCCGATTCGGTGTCGTTGCGGGGACCGGTCGCGTTCTCGAGGCCATGGAGCGCTTTGAGTTTTCCCCTGAGCAAATCCAGTGGTTGGCCGAAAAGAAGGTTGTCTCTGATACAGCTCTGGAGTATTTGTCGACCTTCCGTTTCCGCGGAAATATTTCAGGCTATGCCGAAGGAGAGTGCTATTTCCCGGGCTCTCCCCTGCTCACCGTTGAAGGCACCTTCGCCGAGTGTACCCTTCTGGAAACCCTTCTTCTGTCGATCTACAACTACGATTGCGCAGTCGCCTCCGCTGCTTCACGTATGACAATTGCCGCGCACGGACGCCCCTGCTTGGACATGGGTGCACGCCGAGGCCACGAGCGCGCAGCTGTCTCTGCAGCACGCGCCTCCGTTATCGGCGGTTTTGCAGGCACTTCAGATCTCGAGGCCGGCAAGCGCTACGGCATCCCGGTGATCGGTACTGCCGATCACGCGTTCACCCTGCTTCACGACAGCGAACGCCAAGCATTCGACGCTCAGATCGCCTCCCTTGGACCGAATACAACTCTTCTGGTTGATACATACAACGTCACCGAGGGCGTGAAGACCGCCGTCGAGGCCGCGCGTGCTGCAGGCGGAGAGCTGGGCGCTGTGCGTTTGGATAGCGGTGACCTCGTTGCTCAGGCATTTACGGTGCGCGGACAACTGGATGCGCTCGGTGCGACCTCCACGAAGATCACCGTGACTTCCGATCTCGACGAGTACGCCATTGCAGCTTTGGGAGCCGCTCCCGTCGATTCTTACGGTGTTGGCACACGTCTGATTACCGGTTCCGGCGTCCCCACCGCAGCCCTCGTATACAAGCTCGTATCCCGCGAAGACAATGACGGAAATATGGTGGGTGTTGCGAAGAAGTCTGCTTCGAAAAACACCGTCGCCGGTAAGAAGTATGCGGGTCGCCTTTACGACGAGGACGGCTACGCCAGCGAAGAAATCCTGTTCACCGGAAGCGCTGAAGAGGCTGCTGCTTTCTTCGAAGAAAATGGCGCCCGTCCCCTCCAAGTTCCACTGATCGTCGATGGAGAAATCCAAAGCGAAGCGTGGAGCTCTCAGGCACTGTCCGAGGCCCAGGCACATCACCTGCGCTCGCGCAATGAGCTTCCTTACCAAGCATGGCGTTTGTCGGAAGGCGAACCTGCAATTCCAACGCGTTACATCTGAGCGCTCAACGCTATTAACGGCTGTGGGGGCTGCGGTGATTCCTTTCACCGCAGCCCCCACAGCCGTATATCGTCCCTCAGTTAACCAACCTTGAATAAACTCCTACCCGCGGCCGACAAACCACTCACGCAATAGAGCAATGCGGGCTTCGATCTGCTCTGTTGTTGCTTGGGCAACTTCTGGTCCGCCAGCTCTACGTCGCAGTTCTGCGTGAATACTTGCGTGAGGTTGTCCAGAACGCCTCGACCATGAGGACACCAAGCGAGAAAGCTCCTTGCGCTTAGCTGCTCGCAGTCGGTGTGCAGGGATATTGGCATTTTCTTCACGTGCCCGCCGTGCACTCGCTTCACGTCGCTGAGTCGCCAGCTGTTCTTCTTGGCGTGCTCGAAGCAGAGTGGTCACTTGTTCAGGTTCTAGGAGGCCTGGAATTCCCAAATATTCTTGTTCCTCGACAGAACCCACATCGGCCTCGGTCCCCCATGCAGCACCATCAAAAAGCACGGAATCAAATTGCGCATCCGCACCCAAGGCCTCGAATTGATTGAGAAGGTCACTCGAGGCGCTCTCACTCTTATTCGCCTGAGCAACCATGGCGTCTTCGGGATTCCACATGTCCCCCTCTTTCGAGGGAGGCCGGTTGAGTGCATGATCGCGCTGAACTTCCATCTCCCCGGCCAAATTCAGCAAGGGAAGAACGGAAGGAATGAACACCGTCGCGGTTTCGCCTCGGCGCCTGGCGCGCACAAAACGCCCAACCGCCTGCGCAAAGAAAAGAGAAGTCGAGGCGTTGGTTGCGTACACCCCAACACTCAGGCGCGGAACGTCCACCCCTTCGGAGACCATGCGCACCGCAACCATCCATTTATCGGTTGATTGACGGAATTCGTCGATGCGCTCAGATGCGTCAGCGTCGTCGGAGAGGACAACGGTTGGACGTTGCCCCGTAATTGCTCGTAGTTGGCGCGCGTATGCACGGGCTTTATCCTGATCAGCCGCAATCACCAAACCGCCAGCGTCGGGAACCTGCCGTCGCACTTCCTCCAAACGCTGATCGGCAGCTTGCAGCACTGCACTGATCCACTCTCCCTTCGGATCGAGTGCAGTTCGCCAGGCTTGTTTCATCAGGTCTTTGGTGAGGGGCTCGCCCAGACGCGCGGTGTAAATGTCACCCGCGTTCGTTCGCCACGACATCTGCCCCGAATAAGACATGAAGAGCACCGGACGGACAACGAAGTCACGCAGGGCATCGCCATAGCCGTAGGTGAAGTCGGCTTTAGAGCGCTTGACCCCCTCCTCGTCTTCTTCGTAGCGCACAAAAGGAATGGCAGAAGTGTCGGAGCGGAAAGGGGTACCGGTGAGGGCAAGGCGACGCGTGGCCTCGTCAAAGGCTTCACGAACGCCATCGCCCCACGAAAGCGCATCACCCGCGTGGTGAATCTCGTCAAGGATCACCAAGGTGCGGTGGAGGCGCGTGCGAGCGGCATGGACCATCGGATTAGAGGCAACCTGCGCGTAGGTGACAGCAACCCCATCAAAGTGCGAACCCGCCATGCCTTGAGAGTTCGAGAACGCGGGATCTATGTGGATTCCTACGCGGCCTGCGGCCTCGGCCCACTGGCTCTTGAGGTGTTCGGTCGGGCAAACGATCGTCACCTTCTCAACGACTCCGGCTCCCATAAGTTCGACGGCAATACGCAGGGCAAAGGTTGTCTTACCCGCGCCGGGGGTAGCGACCGCAAGAAAGTCTTGTGGCGAAGCCGCCATATATTGTTCTAGGGCCGCAGCCTGCCACGCGCGCAGACTCCCAGCTGTTCCCCAGGGGGCTCGGCGTGGGAAAGCAGGAGGAAGAGAAGTGGCTGCGGAAGAAGATACATGCGATGGCCCCTGCACAGTGGGACTCACTCCGCGGAACCCCCCTGGCCGTTCCCATCAGAAAATGGCCAATTCCTGCCGTTCTTACCCATGGAATCACGCAATTCCTTGCACGTCGGGCAGACGGGGTATTTCGAGGCATCTCGAGTGGGGATCCAGACTTTTCCGCACAGGGCAACGACCGGCTGGCCGGTAATCATTGAGGAGTCGGCCTTATCACGGCGGCCAAAGTGTGCGAAGCGCTCGCCATCTCCGGGGCTTTTCTCTTGTTCAACCTCGGTGCGCTCAAGCAAGCCTGTCGACGACTGGGTTTGCGGGCCTTGAGGCGCGGAAGGTCCCTGGGGTTCATCAAGAAAAGACATGTCCCCTATTGTAGGACTCGGCC
The DNA here is from genome assembly GCA_938022345.1 of uncultured Actinomyces sp. GTDB lineage: Bacteria > Actinomycetota > Actinomycetes > Actinomycetales > Actinomycetaceae > Pauljensenia. The sequence continues at coordinate 890 of CALIEP010000077.1, read as the reverse complement.
GCTTCCGATGTGGATCAGAAACGGCCGCGAATACAGGAATTACGCTTGGTGCTTAGCCCAGACCTCGCGGTAGAAATCGGCCAGTTCCAGTCCGACTGCTGCGTCTTCGTCCAGAAGGACGACCGCGTTGGGGTGCATCTGGAGGATCGTCGCAGGCCAGCGTGCAGAAATCGCACCTTCGACCAGCTGACGAACGGCCTCTGCCTTACCCGCGCCGGTGGCAATCAGGAGTGCTTCTCCGGATTCCATGATGGTTCCTAGGCCCTGGGTGATGCAGTGGGTCGGAACCTTGGTGATGTCTCCGTCGAAGAAGCGCGCGTTGTCGCGGCGAGTCTGTTCAGTAAGAACATCGACGTGAGTACGCGAGGCGAAGGACCCACCGGGCTCATTGAAGCCGATATGTCCGTCTGCACCGATCCCAAGGATCTGGAGGTCAATGCCGCCGGCATCGCGAATTGCCTTGTCGTAGTCAGCCGCGGCCTGGTCATTGTCACCGGTCCAGACGTTGGGGCCGTGTGCCGCACCCTTGGGGAAATCAACGCGATCAACGAGGAAACGGTGAATGAAGTTCGCGTAACCCTCAGGATGGTCTTCGGGCAGGCCAACGTATTCGTCGAGATTGAAGGACTGGGTCTGGGCGAAGGAGATTTGGCCTGCTTCGCAGCGCTTTGTCAGTTCGTCGTAGAGAGGAAGAGGGGTCGATCCCGTTGCGAGGCCGAGAACAGCGGCGGGCTTGCGCGCGAGGAGCTGTTGGATGCGGTCGGCTGCGACGACGGCAATATCTTCGGGGGTGGGCAGGATGGCAATCCGCATTGAAACTCCTCATTGATGTTGGGATCGCAGGGCGTGGGCGAGGCTGTGGCCGCTTCAGTATGGGGTTACGAGGCCAA
>CALIEP010000076.1 GCA_938022345.1 uncultured Actinomyces sp. | reverse complement strand
ACGGAGTCGGTGCAGGCGTCGTTGTGGAAGGCGTCGGCACCGGAGTAGTCGTGGACGGAGTGGGCACCGGGGTGGTGGTGCTCGGGGTCGGAACCGGAGTGGTCGTCGACGGAGTCGGAGACGGGGTTGGCGTCGTCGTCGAAGGTGTCGGCGAAGGCGTCGGTGTCGTGGTGGACGGAGTCGGCGAAGGCGTCGGCTTCGGCTTGGTCACGTTCGTCACCGTTGCGGTGTAATCCTTTTCAGGATTAATCGTCAGGGTTGCAGTCTTCTTGTCTGCACCCAAGGTCACGCCCTCGGACTGGTCAAAGACACCGGAGGTCGCGTTATCCCACAGAACACTTGCATCGGGAAGGTTCTTTTCCTTGATGCTGACCTTCGTTCCGATAGGCAGCTTGTCCGGGTAGGTGTAGGTCTGTCCCTTCTTAACAGTGACCGTTTCAGTCCTGTCAACACCGGGGCCCTTCAGGGTGACCTCGAAAGTGAAGTCCGGGTTCTCGGTCAGCGCTGCGGCAGAATCATCGACCTTCTTCGCAATGGAGAAGACCTGACGTGCCGCTGCACCTGCATCTGCACCCAGGACGACGTCCTGAGCAGAGACCATGCGGGTTTCCATGTCATTCGCAGTGATAGTCGCGGTGTTCCAGTAGTGGCCGGAAACAACCTCGGGGGTGTGACCGTACAGAACAATGATCGCGAACTTATTTGCGGGAACCTCGGGAAGCTTGATTTCCAGCTTGTTCGCCGAGCAGCTGATGGTCGCGTTCTGACGAATTGCTCCGCCGGACACATCTGGCCCGTCGTAGCCGTTAGCGACCGAGTCAACGAGCTTGAGATTTGCTTCGTTGTTCTTCAACAGCGGTTCAAGGTCATCGCAGTTGAAGTCCCACTTCGTGTCTTCGGAGTTGTCAACAACGCTGACATTTTTCAGACCAGTGTCGCCGCCGGGAACCGTGATACGCCACGCAAGCGTACGGTTCCTGTTGTACACGTTGAAGAGCCAGCCGTCCTTGCGGAAATCCACCCCGACGCCGATGCCAGGCTGAATATCGACGTCAACCGACTTCGTCTCGGTCAGCTTGAAAGGCTGCTTCTTACCAACCTCATTCTTGGACAGGGTCAGCTGTGCGGTGGTGATTACCCAACCGTCCCAAGAGGCTGCGCCTTCGGCCGCATCATTGAAGACGACCTTGACGTTACCATCCTGATCCCAGGTGCCACAGCCAATGACTGTGCCCGTCGACGACTTCACGTCGAAGTTGAAGGGCATGATCGGCTTAGCTGACTGAGTCGAAACCTTGTACTGGAAGTACTCGCCGGCGTGAACCTTCGAGCTGGTTGACCACTTCACCTTGAAACCAACGGTCGCTGCGACAGTGAAACTTGTCTTCGGGGTGCCGTTTTGATCAGTCAGCTCAGGGTAACTGATCGTCATGTTGGACGTGATATTGGTTGTGGGCGCGGGGCAGCTTGCTGCAACCGCGGCGGGGGCGTGATCGGAAAGAACCTCAACAGCCCCGATTCCACCAACCGCTAATGTCAGTGCTGCAAGCGCTGACACAGCGCGTTTCGTGCGTAGGTTTGACACAGTCAAAACTCCATAATTCACGAGTGAATAAATACTCTTAAAGAATACAGCACCTGAGCACGAATTTCATAGACTTTTTTCAGACGAACTAGCTGTGACCAGCATCAATACTATCATCCAGCGAGACCAAAAAATCATCCTCATCAACCACGGCACCGCCTGTAATCGCATGGATAATAGTTGCCGCGGATTCAATATCGCGGATCGATCGCATCCGTTCCAAGCGCTCACTGCGTGTGACGATCACCTCAGGAATCTGAACCTGCCCCTTCGGGAGCCACCGCAATCGATACTCAATAACTGCCACCTGCGCCCACTGTTACCATCGCAGTACGTGAGGAGCACGCTCAACCTGGT
>CALIEP010000075.1 GCA_938022345.1 uncultured Actinomyces sp. | reverse complement strand
GCCCTTGGTGGTATCGCTATCTTGGTCAGACTTCAGGCCGTCCCCACCTGAAGTTACCTTGATAGTTCCGCCGGCAACGGTCAGTGAGTCCTTGCCACGTAGCGCATCGTCCTTCGACGTGACCGTGATGTTACCCGACAGAATGTAGAGGTCATCCTTGCTGGTAATGCCGTCGTTGTAGTTGGCATTAACTGTCAGTGAACCGCTACCAGTAATGGTGAGGTCGGCATCGGAATAGATCGCCGCGTTGTCCTCAGCGTTCGTATCCGAGGGAGTGCCGTCAGTGACGGTGTTTGAACCATTCAATGACAGGACAACATCATCTGCTGAGACCACATTGATTGCGCTCCCCGACGAGTTCGTGATTGTCGCACCGTCAAGGATCAAGACGACCTGAGCACCTGTCCCGGCCTCGACCTTCACTTGTCAATTGAGCGTTCCAGAGAGCTTGTAGACGCCAGCCTGGGTGATCGTCACCGTGGAGCCGTCGACCTTCACTCCGGATGCTGAGGTACTCGCGCTACTTCCATTCAAAGTAATGGTCTGAGCCGAAGAAGCATCCCACGCGCTGTCCTCAACGTAGGAGGCTTTCGCGTTCGCAGCCAAGGCCTCGGCAGCACTCGGGGGAGCAATGACAGTCCCGGACTCGGCGGATACCGAGGAACTTGAGGCAGCCTTCGCAGTGACTGCCGACGAGGCCGAGGAAGCGGTACCGGAAGTCGATGAGCAAGCGCTCAGTGCGAGCGCGCCGACCGCGGCTACGGCTGATAACCGTACAAGAGTCGATGCTGGCGTTTTCATGTGAGGTCCTTTCGTGGATCGTGATGATCCAATTGAGCCAGCCAACTCTATGAATGAGCTGTGCCTAGCTCAGGCCTCACATAAGAAAGAAATTTACGTCCTTCAATACCCTTACAGCGCCGCTGAATCGACGAAAGATGACTGGTTTTCCAAGAATTCTGAGAGCATCCGGTTGAGCTGTTCGTATTCGATCAGGAAGCCATCGTGCCCATGAGGAGAGGAAATACATTCAAACTTTGCACCCGTGATTCCTTCGGCGATCGCAAATCCCTCTTTTGCAAAGAACAAACGATCCGAATCTACTGAAACAATCAGGCTCTGCGCGGTAATTTGCCGCAGGGCCTCGGTAATTCCTCCACGATCGCGACCGATGTCGTAGCTGAGCATGGTGCGGCACAGGGATACATAGGACCCGGCATCAAATCGACGAACAAGCTTCGCACCGTGGTAATCCAAGTAGGACTCGACGGCCAGACGTCCACCGCTTAGCACGTCTTCACCATCTTGAGGTGCACGGCCAAAACGCGCATCCAGCTCGTGAGGACAGCGATAGGTCGTGTGTGCGATCTGACGGGCAAGAGACAGACCAGCGTGAGGCCCTTCCTCTTGGTCGTAGTAGTCGCCACCATTCCAGTTTGGATCCAATTCAACTGCACGAATCTGTGTGTGTGCCCACGCAGCCCGCTCGGCATTCGTGCACGCTCCCGAGGCGACAACGATCAATCGCTCGCAACGCAGCGGGTAGGTGACGGCCCACTCCAGAGCGCGGTGCCCTCCCAGGGAGGCACCCACGACTGCATTCCACGTCGGAATGCCGAGGTAATCGGCCAGTCTGGCCTCGGCAAGAACCTGATCCCGAGTGGAAATAATGGGGAATCGCGATCCCCACGGCTGCCCGTCAGGGGCGGCCGAGGACGGACCGGTGCTTCCCTGACAGCCACCGAGAACGTTGGGAACAACGAGGAAATAGCGCTCGGGATCCAATGGCTTACCCGGACCAACGGCTTCTTCCCACCAACCGGCGGTTGACTGGCCGGGAGCTGTGGGGCCGGAAATATGCGCATCGCCAGTCAGCGCGTGCAGAACAAGGATTGCATTGGAACGGTCCTCGTTGAGAGTCCCGAGGGTTTCGTAGGCAAGGGTCACTTCGGGCAGGAAGGAGCCATTTTCGAGGCGTAGCGGCCCCAACTGCGCAAACTTACGGAATGCAATGGGGTCTTGGGGTGTCCATGCGCCGCTTACGGGGATGGGTCCCAGTGTGCGTCGATTCATGGTGATCTCCTTACTGTCCGAGCGACCGTTGCGCGAGCAGCCTTATGCCAAGTGTGCCACGGCCTCGAAGCCCTGCGTCAAATCGGCAATGATGTCGTTGACGTTTTCAATACCGATAGACAGGCGAACGGTTCCGGGTTCGATTCCCGCAGCGCGCAGCTGTTCCTCGTTGAGCTGAGAGTGAGTGGTGGATGCGGGGTGAATGACCAGGGACTTCGCATCGCCGATATTTGCAACCGTCGGGAGAAGCTTGAGCGAGGTCGCAAATGAGGTTCCAGCTTCGAGGCCACCCTTGATGACGAAGGAGAGAAGACCACCGGCACCGCGGGGGTTGTACTTCTGGTGGAGCTCGTAGTAGGGCGAGGACTCGAGGCCCGCGTAGTTGACGGACTCGACCTGCGGGTGGGCCTCGAGGAACTTCGCAACCTTCAGTGCATTGTCAACGTGGCGCTCAACGCGCAGCGACAGGGTCTGGATGCCCTGCTCAATGAGGAAGGAGTTGAAGGGCGAGGGAGCACAACCGACATCTCGCAAGCCAATTGCACGTGCACGAATGATGTAAGAGAGGTTTGCTCCGAGCTTCTCGGCGCCCAAGTCATGTCCGAAAACAAGGCCTGCGTAGGAAGATTCGGGTTCATTGAAACCGGGGAAACGCTTCGGGTCCTTCGTGTAGTCGAAGTTACCGGCATCGACGATCGCACCCGAAATTGCGGTTCCGTGTCCGCCCAGGTACTTCGTTGCCGAGTGAACGACAATATCGGCGCCCCACTCGATTGGCCTGGTCAGGTAGGGGGTGGCGACAGTGTTGTCAACGATCAGGGGAACACCAACGGAGTGTGCGGCCTGTGCGATCTTCTCAATGTCAAAGATGTCGCCCTTGGGGTTGGGGATGGTTTCGCCGTAGAAGGCGACAGTGTTTTCATCAGCCAGGGACAGCCATTCGTCCACATCGTAGGGGTCGTGAACAAAGCGGGCATCGATTCCGAGACGACGCAGGGTGTTGTTGAGCAGCGAGGTTGAACCGCCGTAGAGGGAAGGCGAAGCAACAATGTTATTTCCAGCAGATGCCAGGTTGAGGACCGCAAGAGTAAGTGCGGACTGACCGGAAGAGGTCAGGAGCGCACCGACGCCACCTTCGAGGGCAGCGATTCGGGCCTCGACGTAGTCATTGGTCGGGTTGCCCAGGCGAGTGTAGATGGGGCCAAGCTCTTGCAGGGCGAAGCGGGCTGCGGCTCGTTCCGCGGAGTCAAAGGCGAATGAGGTTGTTTGAAGAATCGGGATGGAAGTTGCACCGGTTTGGGGATCACGGTCCCAGCCTGCGTGAACTTGCTTGGTTTCAAATGCCCAAGAATTCTGGTAGTCGGTGTCCGTTGCCTCAATTGCGCCCATTGTTATTTCTCCTTGTGTTCACGTTTTTGATTCTGGTGACGTGAGGAGAGGCGATGGCTGAGAGGGTCGAGCCGCTGCGCTCACGATTTGGCGATTGCGGCAGTTTCCAACGCAAAGACGTACGACCCGGGCGAGTAATCTCTAGCCATCAGTAGGTCTGGTCAAAAGCTGACGCGA